>JAJFUB010000121.1 GCA_021372615.1 bacterium
GTTGGGACAACCTGTGCGGCTCTGGAGAGCCGCGCTCCAACGACCTACTTCACGGCGCCGGCCGTCAGGCCCTTGATGATGTGCTTTTGGAAGACGAAGTACAGCACCAGGATGGGCACGACGGCGATCATCACGCCCGCCAGCACCACCGACCAGTCGGTCGCGTGCTCGCCCTGGAAGTTCAGCAGCCCCACCGGCAGGATCTGCCACAGCTTGTCCTTCACGAGCACCAGCGCCAGCGGCAGCTCGTTCCACACCCACGAGGCCTGGAAGATGCACACCGTGGCCACCGCCGGCCGCGCTACGGGCAGCAGCACGTGCCACAGCGTCCGCAGGTGGCCGCAGCCATCCACCTCCGCCGCATCAATCAGCTCCTGCGGCAGCCCCGCAAAGTACGCCCGCAGCATCAGCACCATCAGCGGCAGCCCGAAGGCCACGTACGGGCCGATGAGGGCCGGCCAGTTGACCAGGTGCAGGCGGTTGCTCTGGATGAACAGCGGGATGAGCGAGGCATGGACGGGCAGCAGGATGCCGCCGACGATCAGGCCGAACAGGACCATCCCGCCGCGCACGCGCAGCCGGGCGAAGACGTACGCCGCCGGGGCGCTGCACGCCAGCGCCAGCCCGACCGACAGGATCGTCACCACCACGCTGTTGAGCAGGTAGCGGCCAATCCCCCCGTGCCACGCAGCCGCGTAGTTGGCCCACAGCCACTGCCTGGGCAGCGCCCAGGGCTGCAGCATCAGGTCGTTGAGGCTCTTGAACGACCCCAGCGCCGCCCAGACGACCGGCAGGAGGGTCAGCACGGCCAGCAGGGCGAAGCCGATGTCGCCGAGCGTCCGTCCGAGGCGGCGCGGCAGGCGCTCCCACAGGTGGCCGACCAGCAGCGCCAGCGCCACCAGCCCCGCGACGCCCAGCAACACCCCGAGGGCGCGCGGGAGTGGCAGCCGCCAGAAGAGCACGCCCACGGCCAATGCGCCCAGGACGCGCCAGAGCCACCGTGTCACCCGCTCCGGCAGCGACACTTCCTCCAGGGCCGTCAGCTTCAGGTACACGACCGTGAAGGCCAGCGTGATCAGCAGCATGATGACGGCGATGGCCGCGCTGTAGCCCATGCGGTCCTCGGTGAAGGCCGTGCGGTACATGAAGGTGGCGAGCACGTCACTGCTGGTCCCCGGCCCGCCGTTGGTCATCACCTTGACCAGGTCGAAGATCTTCACCGAGCCCACGGTGATGAGCAGGGCGTCCACGAGCAGCACCCGCCGCAGGTTCGGCAGCGTCACATGCCAGAAGGCCTGCCAGCCCGTCGCCCCGTCCAGCCGCGCCGCCTCGTACAGGTCGTCCCCGATGGCCTGCACCCCTGCCAGCACGATCATCATGTGGAAGCCCACATAGCGCCAGCACGAGACGGCGATGACCGCGAAGATGGCCGTCTCGCTCTCGCCCAGCCAGCCGTGAGCGAGGCTCTCCAGGTGCGCCGCGGTCAGCAGCGTGTTGAGCGGCCCGAGGCTGGGCTCGTAGATGAGCTGCCAGACCAGGCCGACAGCCACGATGGGCAGGACGAAGGGGGCGAAGAAGAGCGTGCGCAGGAGTTGATGGCGGCGCAGCGCCGACCCGACCCCGACCGCCAGCAGCAGCGCCAGCGGCAGCTGCACGGCCAGCGACAGGACGATGAACAGGCCGTTGTTGCGCAGGGCCATGGTGAAGTTGGGGTCGGCCAGCAGGTCGGCGTAGTTCCTCCACCCGACCGCCAGCCGCGTCTGGTCCACGGCGCTCCAGCTGGAGAACCCTAGCAGAAACGTATGGGCAATCGGATATAGTATGTAGCCGGCGAAGAACAGCAGGGCCGGCAGCAGCAACAGGTAGGCCAGGGCGGGGCTGCGACGCATGGCGCAGTATTCGCCGGCCCGCCCCTGCAAGCCTGCCGCCCTCCCGGAGGCCACCGACATGCGCACCGTCCCCACCCAGCTCCTCTGCGTCCTGCTCATCGCGCTCGCCGTGGGCTACGCCCTGTGGCTGTACCCGCACTTGCCCGAGCGCGTGCCGACCCACTGGAACGCGGCCGGCAAGGTGGACGGCTGGGGGCCGCGCGGGACGGCCGCCTTCATGACCCCGGCGATGATGGGCGGCTTCTGGCTACTGCTGCTCGTGCTCCCGCTCATCTCCCCCCGGCGCTTCAAGGTAGAGGGCTTCCGCGACACGTGGAACCTGGTCATCATGCTGGCCATGGCGATGTTCGCCTTCATCCAGGTGATCATGTTGCAGGCGGCGCTGCACCCGGGGGTGGACGTGGGGAGGCTGCTGATCGCGGGGCTCTGTCTCTTCCTGGCGGCCCTGGGCCTGTTGATGCCGCGCGTGGGGCCCAACTTCTGGATGGGGATCCGTACGCCGTGGACGCTCGCGAGCGAGACGGTGTGGACGGCGACGCACCGCGTGGCCGCGTGGACGATGGGCGTGGGCGGGGTACTGGGCGCCCTGCTGGCCCTGGTCGGCGTGCCGCCTCTGTTTGCCTTCACACTGGTCATCGTCTCGGCGATCTACCCGGCCTTCTACTCGCTGTGGCTGTACAAGTGGCTGGAGCGGGAGGGGAAGCTGGCGGAATGAGACGTGGAATTGGGGCTAAGGGGAGCCGCGCAACTTGCGCTATTTGGGGGCAAAAAGGGCGGAGAACGGCGCTACGGGCCCTTCTCGGTCCGTGGGGCGCGATCTGACTTGCGTTATTCGGGGGCCTGAGGTTGCGCTAACAGCGCCTTCAAGAGGCTCCCGTAGGACTCCGCCAGCTCCCAGGAACGGACGCGCACGGCGCCGGCGCAGGGACGGATGAAGCCCTCCTCGTGCCATTCGCGCAGCCACGTGCGCGCCGTCGTGGCCGAGACCATGAACCAGTCGGCGACCTCAGCGGGACTGAAGGGCCGTGCGCCGGTCTCATCGGCCGAATGCGCCAGTCGCACGAGGAGTTGCTGTTGTCGGCGGGAGAGGTGTTCCCACGGCGTATCCTCGGCCTGCTGTGCCTTGTGCAGCGACAGGGCCCGGGACCCGAGGCGGTTCGCAGCCAGTGCCAGCGTGTGCGTGAAGTACTCCAACCACGGCGTTAGGTCGGGGTCGTTCCGGCCCTCGTAGTAGTTCATCGGCAGCCCCATCTGCAGGTTGTCGTAGTACAGCTTCAAGTCCCTGAAGTACTCCTCTTCGACCGAAAGGAACCCTCGCATGCGGTAGCCGCCTAACCACAGATCAGCGGTGGCCAAGGCTCGGGCAGTGCGGCCGTTCCCGTCGTCAAAGGGATGGATGGTCACAAGCTGATACGCTAGTATTCCGGCACGGATGGGAACCGGGAGCAACTGCGTCAGCAGCGATATGCGCCACCCGCAGAGCGCCTCCATGAGTTCGGGAACGTCCTCTGGGGCGGGTGGCCCATACTCAATCGTGGCCGTCGCCCTGTCTACGACGGGGCACTCGGATGAGCGGTAGCTGCTCATCCGCGGGCGCCGCCCTCGACCGCGAGGGATGATCATGCTGTGAAGCATGCAGATGAATGGCTCGGAGATGAGGACACGTCCCGGCTCTCTCAGTTCGTACTCGGTCGGGTGCTGTGTCTCGGGGATGAGACGCTGGACAAGGGGATCGGGCAGCCTACGCTCCAGCCACTCCAGGGCATTCCAGTAGTTCCGAACCTCCTGCTGCTGGCGCGAGCCCGTACGGTCCGAGTGCGACAGCGCTTCCCTGATCTCCTCGAGTGAGAGGGTGTTCCCCTCGATCGCCGTGGAGTAGCGCGTGGATTGCCTCTGCGCCTCATACCTTAGCAGGAACGCCGCATCCGGCGGCAGTGGCAGCACCTCGATCAGCTGGCGTGCGCCCTCGATGGTCATCAGATCCCTGACCATCGAGTCTGTGTAGCAGAAGCGCGGCTCATAGGTCATCATCTTGTGCTCACTGCCCCTTCGCCTGCAGCTCCCGCTTCACGTCCCGCTGCCTCTGCCGCACCGCCGTCATCACATCCGACGGCGTCTTCTTGCCCTCCAGCAGGTTCTGGATCCCGCCCATGTACGCCTGGGCCACCGACTCCTCCATCAGCGTGTCCGTCCACGCCGATAGGCACGGGGCGGCCTTAACGATGTCGGCGTACTTGCGCAGGCGCGGGCCGGCGTTCTCGGCGGTCACGGCGCCCTGGACCTGCACCAGCTCCTGGCACTTGCTCACGAACTGCTGGGCCTGCTGCACCTCCGTCATGAACTGGAGGAACTTCACCGCCGCCGCGCGGTTGGGGGTCTTGGACGAGATCACGTAGCCATCTGCCGAGCCGGCCAGGCAGTTCTGCTCGCCCTTGCCGCCGGCCACCGGCGGGAAGTTGAAGAAGTCCCAGGAGTTCCAGAAGCTCTCGGGGGCCTCGCCGCCCTTGGACAGCCGGGCGAAGTCCCATGTGCCCGTGTAGAACATCGCGGCCTTGCCCGAGTAGAACCCCGTGCGGGCCATGGCCCGGTCCACGCCGTTGGGGGCCTTGCTGAAGCATCCCTTGTCCGCCATGTCCTTCAGGGTGTCGAGCGACTTGGTCCAGGCCGGGTCGTCGTAGCTGCCGGGCCCGAGCGGGTCATACTGCCGCTCGGCCGCCGCTTTGCCGATCAGCCGCTGGGTCAGCACGCACGGGAAGTGGCTGGCCGGCCACTTCTGCATGTTGCCCAGCGCCAGCGGCGTGAGGCCCTTGGCCTTGATGTTGTCGCACAGGGCCAGCAGCTCGTCCCAGCTCTGCGGCACCTTCCACCCGTTCTTGGCGAACAGGTCCTTGTTGTACAGGAAGAAGGTGCACTGCAGCAGGTAGGGGACACCATAGGTCTTGCCGTCGTAGGTGTAGCTATCCAGCGAGGAGGCGACCAGGCGGCTGCGCCAGGCCTTGTTGCTCGCGTCCAGGTCGGCGGTGAGGTCCGCGACGTTGCCCCCCCGCACGAAGTTGTGCAGCATCTTCTCGCCGCTCCAGACGAAGAAGATGTCCGGCGGCTGAGCACCGCCCAGAGCCACGCGGATGTTGGTCTTGTACGCATCGGGCTCCTGAGCGTTGGTCTGGATGGCGATGTCGGGGTTGGCCGCCTGGAAAGCCGTGATGATGTCGGCCAGAGCGTCCTGGCGCGGGCTGGTGTTCCAGATGGTCCAGAGCTGCAGCGTGACCTTGCCGCCGGCCTGCTGCGGCGTGGCCCCGGGCACGAGCGGCCCGGCGCCGGTCGTGGGAGCCTGGTTCTGCGCGCCGGGCTGACAGCCCACACACAGCGCGATGAAGAGCACAACGACAGCGAGTGCGATGGTGCGAGACACGTGTTCAACCTCCGGACCCACCCCCGCTGCTTCGCAGCGACCCCTCCCCAAGAGACGCCGCGCGTCTCAGGGGAGGGGTTACTCGTGATGAGGGTTGGCGGGTTCTCCTGAACGATACCGGCCAGCCGGTCCCTTCGTCAAGAACAACAAACCGGCCGAGCTGGTATCCTCCGGCATCTCGCCATGCGCCCGTGCGGCGCCCGGTGCGCCAGGGGGGCAGCGTTCGCCGCCCCCCTGGCGGTGCGGGCTCACGGGGTGTAGGTCCCCCAACGGGTCGCCCAGGGGTCCTCGAACTTGACGTGCCCGTCGGCGAACGTCTCCCAGTTCACATGCGCTCCATAGCCCGTGGTGTGTCGCCCTGGCACCGGTATCACGAGGCCATCCCCCGGGTTGTCGCACGCGTTGGGGCGCAGGCGGGCCGAGTCGTAGAGGGCGATCACCCTCGACGGCTCATGGATGTCCCGCAGGTACCGCCGGCTCAGGTTGCCGTTCATGGCGTACCCGAACTGGGCGTCCACCGCCGGACACTGGTAGAGCGCGCGCGACATATGGTAGGGCAACATTCCCGTGCACCAGCGGTTGGCCAGGGGCATGCGCTCGTCCCAGTCCTGGCAGTACTGCAGCAGCGCGGACCCCAACTGCCTCATGTTGCTGAAGCACTGGTCCCGCGCCTCAGGCGTGTCTCTGTTGCCGGCCCAGAGCGCCGGCCCCACCACCATGGCCAGTAGAACGGCCATCGCGGCCAACACCAGCATGTCCGGCACCCGGCCCATTCGTTCGCGCATGAAACCTCTCTCCTTGTTCGCTTCGCGATGCCGTCTCTGCTCCGTCCGGTCAACTCCCGTTTCGTGGCTGGGCTACCCGACGGCTGCTCCGTCGCCGCTTCCCAGGGCGACCCAGATCTCCGCCGGGTTGAGCGTCAGGTCCACCTTGACCACCTCGGCCTTGCGCGACGGCCCCTGCGACGCCAACCTGGCGGCCAGCTCAACCGCCGCCTCGTCAAGCGACGCAGCGGCTCACGAGGGCGCCACGCCTTGCGAGGGGGGCACGCCGGTTATGCTCTCGGTCGCATACGGTTTCCCTAGCTTGTTGTTCTGAGCCAACACCAGGGCGCACTGCAGCGACACTGCCAGATAGACGCCGACCATCACCTGCGAACGTATGACGAACGCACCTCCATGGGGATGCACGACAAGTGGAATGCCCGACACCCGCAAGGTCGCGGGCGTCGAGGGCAGACACTGGCATGAGACGCCGATGAGCGGGAGTTTGGGGCTGATGGCGGGACGATCGGGGCTTCCCCCAGACGACACGGGCATGGCGATACCGGAGAAGATACTACGCACTATAGTAATCACGTCTCAGACTGTCAAGCAGTTCCTGCTTGTTGTCTGCCATCGTCGCGAGACGCCCGTGACCGGCTCAGTAGAGCGGCAGACGGCCTGCCCCGGGAGGGCCCGGCGGCAGGCCGCCTGTCGTCTCGTCTGACGTTTGCTTGCAGCGACGACCGGTGTCCCGGATCGCCCGCTACTTTCCTTCCTTGCTCTCTTTGTCCTGCAGCGCCGCGGCGGTCTTCGGGCTGCCGATGTACAGGCCGTCGTAGGCCTCCTGTGAGGACTCGAAACCTCGGCCCAGACCCTTGCCGTGCCAGTTCAGGTTGGTCTTGATCGGCGCCGGGCGGCCGGTCTCGGCCTCGCGCCTGGCTACGTGGTCGTTGAGCTTCTGCTCCAGCGCCGCCAGGATGAGCGGCTCGCTGTCGGCCACATTGTGGTTCTCGCCCGGGTCGTCCAGCAGGTTGTACAGCTCCACCTCGGGCTTGAAGTGGAAGTCCGGCTCCAGTGCGTGCATGAGCTTCCACTCGCTCGTGCGCCAGCCGTGCTTGCGCATCCACGTGCACTCGGTGATGTAGAAGCCGTTGTAATTGTTCGCCACCTCGCCGGTGATCATCGGAATCTGGCTCTTGCCGTCGAGCTTCACGCCCGGCTCGATGTCCAGCAGGTCCATGAGGGTGGGCACGAGGTCCTGGTGCAGCGTGATCCCCGGCACCCGCAGGCCCTCGGGCAGCAGGCCCGGCAGGCGCAGGATGAGCGGCACATGCAGCGTGCAGTCGTACATGCCGTGGTGGTCGAAGTAGCACTCATGCTCGTCGAGCGTCTCGCCGTGGTCGGCGTTGAGGATGACGAGGGTGTTCTCGGACAGGTCGAGGTCGTCCAGCGCCTGCAGGATCGCCTGGATCGAGGCGTCCATGTAGGCGACGGCGCCGTCATACTGGGCGATGACGTAGTCGGCGTCGGTGATGCCCGGCGGCATCCAGGACAGCAGGTAGTCGCGGAAGGGCTTGAACTCCTTCATCGCGTCGAGCGAGTGGTTGCTCGGGTCGCACTCGTCGCCGGAGTAGAACATGCGGTCGAAGGGAGCGGGCGGGAGGTAGGGGCTGTGCGGGTCCATGTGGCGCAGGAACAGGCAGAAGGGCTTGTCCCCGGCCGCCAGCCGCTTGAGTTCGGGAATGGCGACCTCGTTGAGGTTGTCGGCCTTGGTCAGCGGGCGCTCGTCCCAGCCGCCCCAGCCCTTGAAGTCAATGTAGTTGTCGAAGCCCCGCGCCGCCGCGTTGCCCCGGAAGCCCACACAGGTGCTCTCGTAGCCGTGCTCGCGCAGGATCTCGGGCAGCGACTTCACGTCCTCGGGCATGGTGCCCTCATGCCGCAGCGCCACGAGCGTGTTGGAGAAGCAGTCCAGGCCGGTGAGCATCGTGCCATAGCCGGACGTGGTGGGGACGTGCGGGCAGAAGTTCTGCTCAAACAGCACGCCCTCCTCGGCCAGGCGGTCCAGGTGCGGCGTCGTGTGGAAGGGATAACCGTAGCAGCTCATGTGGCGCGCCGACAGGCTATCCACGGCGATGAACAGGATATTCAGCTTTTCAGACATGGGGTGGCTCCTGTGAGTGATGCGGGGGGATTCGCCGCCGGTCGGGCACGCACCTGCCCCCTGCTGACATGTAGGCAGGTTACCGGCGGAACGATCCGCCGCGCGGCGTGTTCTCACACAACAGGAAGACGCGGGAGAGTGAGGACGATGCGAACAGTGGTGCTGGCGATGCTGGCCATGCTGTCGGCCGTGACGGTGGCATCGGCGCAGGAGGTCAACCGGCGCGACCCGGCGGCCGTGGCGAAGGCGTATCTGGAAGCGTGCGACCGCTGGGACCTGGAGGCGGCGGCACAGCTCATGCGCCTGCCGGGTGAGGTGGAGTCCTTGCGCACGTTGCTCGAACGGCAGGGGCAGCCGATGGTGGAGCAGATCATCGGCGAAGCGCTGTGCGCGCCGCTGACCCGGCACGTGAGTCATGTGACCGGCCAGGCTGCCGTCACCGGGGATGAATGCCGGGTGCAGGCCATCGCGACCTACAGTCTGCCGACGACGCTGGTACTGCGCAGACAGGAGGATGGCACCTGGGATGTGCTCCTGGCCGAGAGCATGAGCGCGACCACCGGGGCGGAGGAGCCAATCGTGTTGCGCAACGTCGAGTTGGGGGGCAGCGTCCAGACCGACGACCAGACCGCCTGCCAGTCCAACCTCAAGCAGCTCATGCTGGCGATCCTGATGTACGCGCAGGACCATGACGAGGTGCTGCCGCCGGCGGAGACGTGGCGCGATGATCTCATGCCCTACTGCCGCAACGCGCGGATCTTCGTCTGCCCGGTGAACCCCTGGGGTTACACCTACAACACGACACTGTCGAAGAAGCCGCTGGCGCAGTTTGCCGACCCGGCGGAGACCATCGCGCTGTTTGAGGTGGGGCACGTTGAGCCCAGCATGGCGGCCGACCTGACGAAGGTCAAGTTGGCGCATCGGCACAACGGCGGGGACAACTTCGCCTACGTGGACGGGCACGTGAAGTGGTTGGCGGGGCAGTAGTCAGTGCTTCGCCAGGAACCCCCGCACCCACTCGGCCTGCTCGGGGGCCTGGTCTATGTAGAACGCCCCCAGGATATTGAAGCCCTCGATCGCACCCTGTTCCCATAGTCGCAGCATCGTCTCGTACTGCTGGGCCAGCAGGTCCAGCGGCATGTTGGTGCGGCTCGGGAAGTCGTGCAGGTAGCTGCCGACGATGACCCGCTGCCGGGGGAACTGGGCCCGGCAGTGGGCGACATGGTCGGCCAGGTGCGGGATCTCCTGGCAGTTCCACAGCCACAGGTTCACGACGTCCATGTGCGGCTTGAGCAGGGCCCATTCGGGCTGGTCGAGCTGGTTGGCATACACCACGACCCAGAGCGCCAGGTCGGTCCCGAGGGCCTCGCGCACCGCCGCCGCCCCACCGGCGCCGTAGGCGTCATGCGCGAACATGTTGCTGGCGTCGTCAATGATGCCCCCGGCGAGGTTGGGGAACTGCGCGGCCAGGCGGCGGAGGTTCGCCGCCTCGTCGCGGATGCGCTCGGGGCGCGGGTCGTGCACCCCCACGAAGCCGATCTCGTAGCCGCCCTCATTCCGGGCGTACTGGAAGTCCCACTTGGAGATGTCGGCCACCACGCGCGGGGCGTCCTGGAGCTTGCGGAACGCGATCTCGTTGTTGGGGTGGAACATGAAGTTGACGCCGGGCACGCCGAACCAGCGCCAGCCCTCGCCGACGCCGTAGAGGGTCGGCTTGACCCCGGCGTGTGTGGCAAAGCCCTCCCAGACCCAGCCGGCTTCGCGGAAAGAGGACATGGCAGCACCTCCGGTACGCCCGACACTCCTGTCGGGCACATGCCTTGGTACGCCTGACACTCTTGTCGGGCCCGTGCCCTGGTACGCCCGACACTCTTGTCGGGCACCTCCATCCGACGCCCGACAGGAGTGTCGGGCGTACCGCGCCACTATAGCCCGAACCCCACCATCCGCCCGTCCGCCATCGCCACCACCACTCGCTCGCCACACGCAGCCAGCAGCCGCGGCGCTGCCTCCGTCCGCCACTCCTTCGTCACCTTGCCCGCCCCGTTGGCGACCCGCACCAGGCCGCCCTCATCGGCGTAGACGACCCGGCCGCCGGGCAGCACCAGCACATCATTGACCCCCACACCGATGCGGTCCCGCCACAGCACCTTCCCCGCCCCGTCGAGGACATACAGATAGCCGGTGCCCGAGGCGAGTAGCACCTCTGGCTTGCCGTCGCCATTCACATCCGCGACCCTCACCCGGTTGGTCGGGTAGCCGAAGTTGTCGAAGCGCCATAGCTCCTGGCGGGTGGCGAAGTCGCTGGCGGCCGTGTCGCCGGTCGAGGAGGCGTTGATGACCTCCGTCTTGCCGTCGCCGTTGATGTCGCCGACGCCGTAGAACACATCGCCGATGGACGTATAGGACTGGAAGACGCGCTTGCCGTCGCCGTTGATGCCGACGACCGAGCCGTACTTGTCGCCCACGAAGATCGTGTCGGGCTTGGCGCCCGTGGCGGCCTCGAAGGAGAGCTGCATGGAGCCGTGCAGCGCCCAGTCGCTCTTGAACAGCAGCTTCCAGTCGCGGTCGAGCACCTGCAGGTCGAAGTTCTTCATGGTGACGACGATCTCGGGCTGCCCGTCGCCGTTCACGTCCCAGGCGCCCACGTTGTAGAGCGGGTAGGCGTTGTCGCCGAAGCTGCGGGCCCACGGGGTGCCGCGCATCTGGTGCTTGTCGAGCACCTGTCCGACGGCGGAGATGATGTAGGCATAGGTGTCGGCCGAGCCCACCAGCACCTCCAGGCCCGGCTCCGGCCGCAAGTCGGCAACGGCGAGGTCCTTGACCCTCCCGCCCACTTGCGCTTGCCAGAGCTGCTTGCCCTGCGCGTCCAGACAATGCACCAGCGGCCCGCGACCGACGAGCAGCCGGGGGCCGCCGCCATCCTGCAGATCCGCGGTCTTCACCACGCCGACCTCGGCATCGGTGCCAAAGGCGACCCAGGCGGGCTTGTCGGCGGCCGCAGCCTGCGCCGCTGTGGCGCCCGCCGCCGGCTTCGTCTGGAGCAGCGCCGCCAGCGCCTGCCGGGCCTGCGTCAGCGGCGGCAGCTTCACGGTGACGGTCTGCTTGCCCGCGGGGCAGTCGTAGCTCTGGCTACCGACCGTCAGCTTCGCGGCGCCCGCGCTCTCCACCACTGCGCTCCCGGTCTTCAGGTCAAGCTGCACGTTGAGGGCCGGCGCGGCCTGCAGGTGCAGCTCGCCCAGTTGCAGTTGCGTCATGCCGGACAGAGCGATGGCTTCGGCGGCGATCAGCCCGGCCTGGGCCTCGGCCTTCAGGCCTCCCGTGTCCACCGGCCCCAGCAGCGCCAGCGCCGGGCGTGTGCCCTGCAGGGCCACGAGGTTCGGCGCCGCCTCCACCGGCTGCAGGTCGCGACGGTGGGCGGGGAGGCTGGTGTACATCAGGGAGCAGAAACGGAGGCTCTGCCCGGCGGCAAGCTGCCCGGCCTGCCGCTGGTGGTAGAGGCTGACCGGCACCGAGATGCCCGCGCGCTCGTGGTTGGTCACGAAAGCACGCACCGGCGACGTGGTCTTGATGTGCAGGTAGCGGCTCAGGTCGGTGCTGGGCTGCGGAGCCGGCGGGAGCGCCTCGGCCTCGTAGGTCGTCTCCTTGCCGGCGGCATCCACGAGCACGAAGCGGTCCACGCGCACCGCCGGGTTCTCGCGCAAGGTCACGATCAGCAGGTGTGGTCCCTGGCCCTGGAGCGTCACGAGCGGTGACTCCGCCGTATTGGCGGCATCGCCGGTGGAGCTGCCATACTTGAGCTTAGGCATGTGGAAGGCGAGGTTCGGGCCAAGGTTCACCGATACCCACAGCGAGTCGCTGCTGCTGTCGGCGCCATAGCCGATGATCTTCAGCCGGTACTCGCCCTCCGGCAGGGCCGCGCCGAAGGCGATGCGGGATGCGCCCTGCTCCATCAGGAGAGCCTTGCCCCCGGAGGCCTCGGGGTCGTCCACGACCAGGCAGCTCTGCGTCCTGGCCGACCCCGCGCCGCGTTCGGCGACCAGGTTGCGGCCGCCCACGACCCGCTGCTCGCCGGCGCTGTCTATGGTCTTCCAGGTCAGTTCGAAGTCATAGTCCCCGGCCTCGCGCGCCGTGACCGTGTCGGCGACCAGGAAGCTCTCGCCCCGCTGCCAGAGGATCTGCCGGCGCCAGTCGCAGCCGTTGAAGTTGCGGACCTGGCTGTCGGTATAGCCCAGGCCGGGCAGGTCGGCGTGGGCCGCCAGCGCCGCCAGGCTGGGCACAAGCTGGTCCCCGCGCCCGTCGCGCAGCACCGTCAGCATGTTGTGCTCGGTGGTGTTGCGGATCAGGTAGTCATGGTCCAGCAGCCACCGCTCCCCGCCCTCGACGAACTCCACGATCTGGTTGGTGTCGAAGTGCAGGTGGTGGCCCCGGCCCACGCCATCGAGCAGCAGGTACTGGGCGTTGACGTCCCAGCTTTCGCGGAAGCTCACCTTGTCGAAGGCCTCTTCCGGGGCGACCTCAGAGCGCGTGAACGGCTCGTTGTACGTCGGCCGCGTCTGGATGCGCTGGTAGAGGGTCGGGTCGAGCATGAAGGCGTTGAGCCCGGTGAAGCGGTCGGGGCGCTCGGGCTGCAGGCCGCGGTCAAACGGGTTCTGCCAGCCGCCGCTGGTGTACTGCTGCAGCAGCCACTGGGTGCCGGGGTCCTGCGTCCACCACAGCGCCGGGGGCAAGGCGGTCAGGGCCTGGCCGGGGGTGCTCGAGAAGCCGGAGTCCCCGAAGCCACTGCCCAGCCCCCGATTGTCCAGCACGCCGACGACGTAGTCGGCATACCGTTTCAGGTTGCCGTTCTCCAGATAGGTGCGGTCGTTCTCGGCCAGCGCGTAGCTAAGCATGTGGTCGGGAACGAGTGGGAGGTAGGCATCGGAGTCCTCCGGCGCCTTCCACGAACGCGCCTGGGCCCGAAAGGCCGTGTGCGCCCGTTGCAGCTTGTCGGGCATGTCGGACAGTTGGTAGTAGCGCTGGAAGTACCGAGCGCCGCCGTAGACGCCGAGCAGGGGAAAGGTCGTGTGGTTGTACTCCGGGGCGACGCCCTCGACGCCGAGCGTGCCCCAGCCCGACACGTTGCGCACCAGATCGCGGGTGAACTGCAAGAAGGCGTTGGTCGCCGCCAGGCGCAGGTCCTCGCCGATCAGCGGGTTCTCCTCAAAGGCGTCCCACGCGCAGTTGATGGCGAAGGACTGAGTCTCCTCATTCCACGGCAGGACGGTATGGCGGTCGGTCTTCGGGCTGCGCCGCTGGCCGTCGTCGGCATACAGCCCGGCCACGGTCTGCAGAGCCTCCACTGCCTTGCGCGCATAGGCCTCGCAGCCGGTCTTCAGGTAGTCGGTGGAGTGCTTCAGGAACTCCTCGAAGGTCGGGTTGACCTTCTGCCCCGCGATCTTCGCGGCGGCCTCGGGCGACACCAACGGCTTGGGGCCGCCCTGCACCGCATAGGGCACCTTGCCGTCGTGGATGAGGCCCGCGAAAGCCTGCACGGCCGGCAGCGCCCCGGTGGGGTCGCTGCAGCCGATGATGAGCACGTTCTGGCCGCCGTTCCAGGGATAGGGGTCGTAGACGGTGTGCAGCAGGTAGTTGCCGCGCCCGGGCACGAGGCTGTCCACGAACGTGTAGCGGCTCCAGTACAGCCGCTCGATGAGCGGGTTGTTGAGCATGTTCCCCAGGCAGATGACGGTGCGCTGCGCCGGCGCGGCGGCGTCCACAGTCGCCACCACCTCCGGGTGGTAGGGTGCCAGGGCCTGCAGCAGCGCCTGCCGGGCCGCGTCATAGGCCTTGTCCTCGGGGGCCAGCACCGCCGGGGCCCGGCCAGCGACCAGCAGCGACGTCTCGCGCGCCAGAGGCCGCACCGCATCCACCGCGGCCACGGCCAGGCCCAACTCCGATGCCCTCTTCATGTCGCCCGCCTCCGCTTGACCGATGATCTGCAGCTCCGCGAGACAGGGGTGGGCCCGCAGGCCCTTGGACACGCCCGCCGTGGACCGGAAGCGCAGCGCCGCGAGCTTGACCGGATCGAAGCGGTGCTCGGCCCACTGCTTCTGCGCCGCGGCCTTCGTCTCGGCCAGAACGCGCTCGAACGTGCCGTCGCCGTCCGCGTCCGCCTCGAGGGCATAGGCCGTCGCATAGTACACATCGTTGTCCTGGTAGAGCCGCACCCCCGACACCAGGCGCGGGTGGTCGAAGGTGAAGGTGATGGTTCCCTCGCCCGAGGTCTTGACGGCGAAAGTGAGCTGGGTCTCCAGGCGGCCATCGAGCAGCGCCAGGACAGCGCCCGGCTCCGTCTCGGGAGTGACCGTGACCTTCGCCGCCACGGCGATGTTGCGGTCGGCGGCACAGGCGGGGGAGAGGCTCAGGAGTACGGCGACGACGAGCAGCAGGCGCATGGCAGGACCTCGCAATACGGGACTGCGAAGTCAGTTCGCAGTCGGTGGCGAAAAGCCCTGCTGTAGCCGCCAGAACATGAGACGGGCGACGACGCATCAAGCGCCGCCGCCCGTCCATGTCTCAGTGGGCTACACAGCCAGTCTACAGCAACTCGCCGGGGAACTGGTTCCAGCGGGCCGTCCGGTTGACCCACTTGGCGTGGCCGTCGCAGAAGGCCACGTTCGAGCCCTCATTGTGCCAGTGGGTGTAGTTCGACCACCAGGGCGGGAACATGTAGTCCCAGGCGGACACATTGTCGCACAGGAGCATGCACTCGGCTGGCTTGTCAATCTTGCCGAGAGCGGTCATCGGCCCACCGTAGCCTGAGTAGTAGATGTTGTGGTTGCATGTGTAGTCGTTGATGTAGTTGATGTCTGCTCCGGTGGGCACTGCGTTGACATGTGGGCTCTTGCTGGGGCACATGAAGATCTGGTCGTTCTTGATATACGGCCCGATCCGCGTATACCACCAGCCGCCCCCAGCAGCGGTGCGGGAGTTGTACGGCAACTGCTCGTCGTAGTCCTGCGCGTACTGCAGCATCGCCAGACTCATCTGTTTGGTGTTGGACAGACAGGCCGACTGTCGGGCCTTTTCGCGGGCCTTGGCGAAGACAGGGAACAAGATCGCGGCGAGAATGGCGATGATAGAGATGACGACCAGCAGCTCGATGAGGGTGAAGCCGCGGCGTGGCATGGTGACGGTCTCCTGCTATCGGGATAAGTACCTCCTATGATCCATTCGCCACGCGCCGCAGTCTGTCCTGCCTACGGGCCCAGAAATGCTGCCGTTGTGGAGGCTTCCGCCCGGACTGCGACGAACCCCCACCCAGCCAAGCCCGGGAGGCCACCATGAACGACCACGTACAGAAATGCTGGAATACCGCCCTGGCCCTGCTGCGGCCCACTGAGGCCCAACTGCAGCACGGCCTGGAGCTCCACCGCGACGCCCTCGTCTTCGAGACCTACGGCTTCGCACCGAATGCCTGCTTTGACGGCGCGGCCCTCGCCGCCGCGGCCGAGGAGGGGGCCTCGGCGGTCGAGCTGCAGGACCTGCGCGAGGACATGAGCATGACGCGCTGGGCCACCGTGCCCGCCGAGCGCGAGGAGTTCAAGCAGGCCTTCGACTTCGCCGGCGTCAACTGCATCTTCCAGAACGCCGGGGAAGAGGGGCAGACGGCCATGCGGCTGGCGCGGCGCCTGGCGCGTTTCACCTTCTCGACCGACGTGATGCGCGACTTCGTCTGCCGCGCGGCCTTCCCCGATGACATCAGCGCCGCCCACGCGCGCGGCGGGCACTGCCTGTACTTCACCGGCAACGGCGTGCCGCTGGTCGAGGACTGGATCACGCCCCACGATGAGTTGCGCTTCATCCGCATCTTCTTCCAGCTCGGCATCCGCATGATGCACCTGACCTACAACCGCCGGAACATGATCGGCGAGGGGTGCGCCGAGTCGTCCAACGCGGGCCTGAGCGACTTCGGGCGCATGGTGATCGCCGAGATGAACAAACAGGGCGTGATCGTGGACTGCGCGCACTCGGGCTGGCAGACGAGTCTGGAGGCCGCGCAGGCTTCGAGCAAGCCGATGGTCGCCAGCCACTCGGCCTGCGCCGCGCTGCAGCCCCACCACCGCTGCAAGCCCGATGAGGTCATCCGCGCCATCTGCGACACCGACGGCATGATCGGCATCTGCTGGGTGCCGGGCTTCCTGGGCGGCAGCGGCACCATCGTCGAGGTGCTCAACCACGTGGACTACGTGGTGCGCAACTACGGCGCCCAGTATGTCGGGCTGGGCAGCGACACCTCGTACACGCCGCAGCGGCAGGCGGAGGAGTGGTCGAAGTACCCGCGCGTCAAGGAGCGCAAGCGCTGGAACAACTTCTGGTGGCCGAACGACCCGCTGTATGACCCCAAGTTCCAGAAGCCCGAGCAGCGCGAGAGCCTGGCCTGGACGAACTGGCCGCTGATGACCGTGGGCATGGTGCAGCGCGGCTACAGCGACGACGACATTCGCCAGATCCTCGGCGGCAACATGATGCGCGTGGCGCAGGCGGCCGTCGCAGGACTGGGGCTGGAGGCCTGATATGTGGTCACCTATCGAGGCCATCCGCCTATGGCGGATACGCCGGACTGTGCGCGACCGCGACGCAGGCGTGAAGGAGGCCGAGGAGTTGCGATGCATCGGCGGAAGTGCCGCCGAGGGGCTGCGCCTTCAGGTGCTCATCGCGATGCTGTACAGGCAGCCGGACGAACAGCAATACGCCGAGACCGCCCTGCTCAAGCTTGGTCCGGCCGCGGTAGAGGCCCTGTTGGACGAACTCTCATCAAGCTGCTCGACTTGGGCCTCATTCCAGTTCACCAGGGGTCTGGGATTGAGCGTGGCGTCGGGCGCCAGAAGCCGCGCTGTAGCTGTCGCCCGCCTGCTGGGCGAGATCGGCGATGCCCGAGCAGCGGGGGCATTGCGCGGTGTGCTCAGTAGGTACGACGATGAGGGGATACGTGCCGGCTGCGTTCGAGCCCTGGCAGCACTGAGGGACGCCGATGCGGCAGACCTCTTCCTAGAGCACATCCGCCGACCCTTCCACAGCGAAGAGCTCTTTGTCGCCGCGTGCTATGCCGCCGCGGCTGTGGGCGATGTGCGAGCTGTGGACGAGATCCGCCGCAGCGTGAAGTCATACTGCAATGATGCCGCTCGGACGACGGCGGACCTACGCCCTCGCTACGCGCATCACGTGTGGAGTGCGGGCACTGGGGCGCTGCGAGTGCTGGGGGTTGATGAGGACACCATCGGAAAGCTCCGCGAGCCGACGACGAAGGCATGAGGTGGCTCAGTCCGTCGGCGGTGGCGCTGAACGTCGGACCGGGCACGCGGGGCCAGCTGGGCCGGAAGGCTCTGCGGACCGGGTGAGGCTCCCACATGGAAGCAGGCGCAACATGATCCCACGCTTTGACGATGGCCGCGATTGGTTCTTCGAGCGACGCTTCGGGCTGTTCGTCCACTGGGGGCTGTATGCTCTGGGGGAATGGCATGAGCAGGAGCAGTTCCGCCGGCCGGTGCCGCGCGCGGAGTACGCCCGCCAGATCGAGCGCTTCAACCCCGTCAAGTACGACCCCGACGAGTGGCTCGACCTGGCCCAGAGCGTGGGGATGCGCTATGTGACCTTCACCTCCAAGCACATAGACGGGTTCTGCATGTTCGACAGCGCCCACACGGACTACAAGGTCACGAACACCCCGTACGGGCGCGATGTACTGGCGATGCTGGCCGAGGCCTGCCACCGGCGCGACATGGCCCTGTGCATCTACTACTCCGTCGCCGACATGCACCACCCCAACTACCCCAACGCCGGGCGGAGCTACGAGCTGCCCGCCCCCGACCCCGGCGACGAGCCCGACCTGGACAGGTACCTGGCCTACGTCGAGGCGCAGGTGCGCGAGCTGTGCACCAACTACGGCCACCTGCACGGCTTCTGGTGGGACGCCAATGTGATCCAGCACTTCGATCCGCGCTTCCGGGCGCTGATCCGCTCCCTGCAGCCGGACGCGATCATCAACGGGCGCGGCTTCGATGCCCCCTGGCCTGCCGAGGAGGCCGGCGACTGCAGCACCCCCGAGCGCGACTATGACCCCACGGGCGAGCACTTACTCGCCTTCGAGCGCCCCACCGAGGCCTGCCAGGCCGTGGGCGTCGAGAGCTGGGGCTACCGCGCCGAGGAGGACTACTACACCGACGCCCACCTGATTCGCAGCATTGACCGGATGATGGCCCGCGGCGCCAACTATCTGCTCAACGTCGGGCCGAAGCCGGACGGCACCCTCCCCGAGCGGGCGGTGCGCATGTTGCGCACCATCGGCGACTGGTACCACCGCGTCGAGGAGGCGCTGGTGGCTGTCGAGCCCTGCTCGGACCTGATCGTCAACCGCGAGGTGCTGCTGACCCGGCGGGGCAACACGCTCTATGTCCACCTGGTGACTCCACCGCGCACCAACGCCGTCATCCTGGCGCCGCTGGCGAAGCTGCCTCGGACGGCCACGCTGCTGAACACCGGCGAGCCGGTGCAGACGCGCCTGGACCGCCTGCCGGAGCGCTTCCGCGATCCCGGCCCGTCGTTGCGGCTGTATGACCTGCCGGTCAACGAGCACGCGGGCACGGCGCTGGTGGTGAAGCTGGAGTTCGACGAGGATCCAGCGGGAGGCATTGGGTAACGTCTCCCACCCCGTCAGCACTGCGCGCCCGCACCTCAGACACTCTACCCAGGAGCCACGCATGTCCGCTCGACTCGCTGCCACCGTCTGCCTCGCCCTCTACCTCACGGCCTCCTTCGCCGCCCAGCCCACCCCCGTCTTCAAGGACCGCACTGCCGACCTGTGCCCCGGGCTGGGGAATGGCCAGGCGTGTTGGGCGGACCTGAACAACGACGGCTGGAGCGACCTCGTCGCCGGTGGCGTCGTGTGGCACAACAACGCCGGGCAGGGCTTCGCGAAGCTGACCGAAGGCGTGGGCGCGGCGGTGGCGGCTGACTATGACAACGACGGCTGGGTAGACCTGTTCTCGTGGTCGAACCTGAAGCTGTACCACAACGAGGCGGGGAAGGGGTTCAGCCCGGCGGCGCTGCCGGAGCTGCCCCCGTGCGTGTCGCGCGGCGCGTGCTGGGGCGACTTCAACGGCGATGGCTTCGTGGACCTGTACGTCGGCGGCTATGAAGACTGGAACAAGAACATCACCTACCCGAGCATGATCCTGATGAACGAGGGCGGGAAGGCGTTCCGGCTGGCCGGGACCGACGACCGCTACCGCGCGCGGGGCGTGACGGCCTGCGACTTCGACCAGGATGGCGACCTGGACACCTACGTGTCCGACTACCGCCTGCAGCCCAACCGGCTGTGGGTGAACGACGGGACGGGCCGCTTCACCGACCGGGCTGAGGCGCACAACGTGATCGCCACCTCGCCGGGCTTCGAGGGTGGGCACTCCATCGGGGCGGCGTGGGGCGACTTCGACGATGACGGCGACTTTGACCTGTTCGCCGGGAACTTCGCCCACGTGGACGACCGCGGCGACCAGCCCAAGTCGCGCTTCCTGCGCAACCGCGGGGCGGCCGGCAAGCATGTCTTCGACGACCTAGGGATCTGCGGCGTGTACTACCAGGAGTCCTATGCCAGCCCCGCCGCCGGCGACTACGACAACGACGGCGACCTCGACCTGCTGTTCACCACCGTCTACGCCACCGCGTCCTTCGGGCGCAAGAACTACCCCGTGCTGTACCGCAACGATGGCCGCTACCGCTTCGCCGACGCCACGGCGGCGGCCGGACTGGGCGAGCTGGCCGCGACCTACCAGGCGGCGTGGGGCGACTACGACAATGACGGCGACCTCGACCTCGTCAGCGCCGGGCGCCTGTTCGAGAACCAGGGGACGCCGGACATGCACTGGCTGGCCGTGCGGCTGCAGGGCGATGGCAAGGCCGTGAGCCGCTCGGCCATCGGGGCACAGGTGCGGGTGCTGCTGCGCAACCGGACCCTCACCCGACAGGTGGAAGCAGGAACGGGCGAAGGCAACCAGAATGACCTGACGCTACACTTCGGCCTCAACAACCTGACGGGACCGTTCACAGTGGAGATCACCTGGCCGGGCGGGAGGCAGCAGACAGTGGAGCGTGTGCCCGCCGACGGGATCACCACCATCCGCTACGGGGAGAAGGGATAGCGCATGACGGCTCTGCGACCTGTGATCCTGGCCCTGCTCGGCCTCACGATGGCTCTCGGTCTCGCCGCGGCCGATGATGACCCGGCGGTCTACATTACCGCCGCGGACACCGCGTGCTTCTCCCCGGCGTCGGCGCTCTCTGGTGCGGCGGCGGCCGGCCTGTGGTTCCAGCGTAAGGTCGGCTTCGCGGCGCGGGGCGACACGATCCTCACGGCGCAGGCCGGCGGCCTGTATCCTGACCTGACCGTGAAGCCGAACCTGCGCGGGCGCTACCACCTGTTCATCAACCTGCGCGAAGTCAACGCCGTCACAGGTCTGCAAGTGAAGCTCAGCGGGCGCGAGCTGGCCTACACGGTCAGCCCGGCGCTAGGCACGGCGACCGTCCACACCAACCGCGACATCCTGGTAGCGACGGATGTGGACATGACCGGCCAGACGGTGCTCCTGCGTCACATCGGGCGGTTGGTGTACTTCAGCTACCTCAAGTTCGTGCCGGTCGCCGCGGGGCCAGCGGATCTGAAGGTGGACCCCGAGCGCGTGCGCGAGGAGCCGCCGATCAGTCCGGCCACCGAGTGGGTCAAGACGCGCGATCTCGTGCACGAGGGGATGGTGGAGGTCAAGCACCAGCCCGGTGTTCCGGCCACCCCGGCGGCCATGGGCCCCGGCGGCTACGTCCTCTTCGCGCGCCCCACCCTCGACCTGATCTTCCCGGACACCGTGCCCGGGGCCGAGGACGTCGTCTCGGAGCTGCGCGTGTCCGCCGCGCGCGGGGAGGATGAGCCTGTCACCTTCGCCGTGCGCGCCGCGGCCGACCTGGGCGCGTGCCGGGTCAGCGTGGACGACTTGGTCAGCGGGACGAAGCGTATCCCCAAGGGCAGCATCCGCGTCGCGTCGGTGGCCTGCCGGAACCTGCGCGTCTCCTTCAGCGGCAAGACCTTCATGCACGCCCCGGTGATGCTGGACGCGACCTCGCCAGTCAGCCTTGCGGCGCAGCAGACGAAGCAGTTCTGGCTGACAGTGCAGGTGCCGGCAAGCGCCACGCCAGGTGACTATGCCGGGGCTGTCACCTTCATCCCGGCCCGGGGCACGCCGACGCGGCTGAAGCTGACCTTGCACGTGTATCCCTTCGTCCTGGCGGAGCCCAAGAACGTGTCGCTGGGGATGTATGACCAGCTCTGGGCGCTACGCGGAGGCGCTGACTGGCTACGCGACCACTGTGCCGACATGCGCGCCCACGGCATGACCTCGGTGGGCTATTGCGGGGGCCTCAACGGCCAAATCGTGCTCAAGAACGGCGTGGCGGGCGTGCAGTTCGACGGCAGTTGCGGCTTCGAGCAGTTCATGGAGGCCTATCGCGACGCCGGGTTCTCGCAGCCGGTGCTGTGGCTGATGAGCGGGGACATCTGGCAGTGGTGCGGCTCGCAGGCCAAGCCCGGCAGCGCGGAGTTCGCCGCCCTGCACAAACAAGTGATCCAGTCCATCCTGCGGCAGAGCCAGGCACGACGCTGGCCGGGGATCGTCTTCCAGCCCATAGACGAGCCGGGGTCGTATGAGCAGCGCCCGAACGCGGGGTACCTCGCGCAGTGGGCTGCCGAGAGCGAACTCATCAAAGCGGCCGGGGGCACCGTGGAGGTGGACCATATCCCCTTCTCGACCGACGATGAGCGCCTCAAGGGCGCCCTGGCGCGCGCTCTGCCCGTCACCGACATCTTCACTGAGCGGTTCTCGACGAAGCCCATCTGGTTCGAAAAGGATGGCTGGTGGTGGGGGAGCCTCAAAGAACAGGCGGAGCAGTGGGGCAAGCGGCTGTGGTCGTACAACATCAATGACGCCGCGTTCTTCCCCGAGTTGCCGACCATGCGCCTGGCGTACGGCTACTTCCTGTGGCTGCAGGGCGTCTCGGGGCAGTTCACATGGTCGTATCAGGGGGTGTCCGGCAGCCCCCTCAACGCCCTGGATGGGGCCTACACGGACATGATGTATACCTACCCGGCCATCCCGGAAGCCGGTGCGCCCGGCGGGCCGTCGCTCATGTGGGAGTGCATCCGCGAAGGCGTGGACGACCTGCGCTATGTGCAGATGCTCGGAGGCCTGATCGCCCGGGCAGAGGCGCGAGGTCAGGGCCAGCAGGCTGCGGCGGCGCGGGCGGTGCTGGAGCGGATGCGGGCCAGCTTCGACTGGGAGCGAGTGCGCTCGCGCAACCGGTACATCGAGTGTCAGTGGGAGCGAACGGCGACCGCGCCCAACGGGCAGCGGAGCGTCGGGGGGCGGTTCAACGTGCCGAACGGGTGGGGGCTGGAGGACTATGACCGGTGGCGCACGGCGGTGGCGCGGGAGATCGTGCGGCTGGGGGCGCTGTAGCCGTGGGAGCGCGGGCTTTCCAGCCCGCGTAGCCGTGCGGCGGGGTCGAAGTCCGCACTACGGATGAAGGGCGCGGGCTGGAAAGCCCGCGCTCCAGCTACTGACGCGTCAGCCAGACAGTGAAGGTCCACGACGGGTGGCGGCGGTCGCGGAGGAACTCCAGGGGTTGGCCGTCCTTGAGGTAGGCGGTGCGCTGGACCAGTAGCAGGGGGCTACCGGTGTAGACGTGGAGCAGGGCGGCGGTCTCCTCGTCGGCCGCCGCGGCTATGATGCGCTGCTGGGCGGCGGCGATCTCCAGGCCGTACTCCTGGGCCAGGACTTCCGTGAGCGACTCGCCCGGCTGCAGGCCGCGCTGGGCCAGGCCCGGCACACGCTGCTCCGCGAAGTACGAGGTCTGGATCGACATGGGCTCCTCGTCGCCCAGGCGCAGGCGCTTGAGGCACACGATGTTGTCGGCGCGGGACAACTGCAATTGCTGCTGGGCCTCGGGGTCCTCATCGGCGCGAAAGACGTAGAGCGCGAGGATCTGCGAGGAGGGCGTGATCTCGCGCTCCTTCATCTCGCGGGTGAACCAGGGGATGCGGGTGTAGAGGATGCGCTCTTCGCGCAAGGGGGTGGTGTCGCGGACGAAGGTGCCCAGGCCCTGGCGGCGCGTGATGATGCCGCGCTCCTCCAGCTCGCTGAGGGCCTGCTTGACCGGGGCGAGGCTGACGCCGAAGTGTCGGGTCAGTTCCTCCTGGGTGGGCAGACGGTCCTCAGGCTTGAGCTTCCCCTCGCGAATGGCTTCGAGCAGGACCTCAATGATCTGACTATAGAGCGGGACGCTATTGTCGCGCGACGGCTTGCGCAGGGCGCCAAGGTCCATAGAGGAGGGCGAGATTCCTTATATCAATATCTTGAATCTAACGGAGACATGGGGCCACTGTCAAGCGAACGGGAGGGCCTGGAGGCGGGCGGCCAGGTGCTCGATCCCGAGGCACTCCACCTCGAGTTGCCCTACCCGCAGCCGGTACGGCTCCCCCACGTCAGTGGCCACGACCCAGTTTTCCCCCTCAGGGTAGCGGCGTCTGAAGGCTACGAGGTTGCGGTCCTCGAAGGCTGACACGGAGCGCTTGGCCTCAATCGCGATCGGGGGCTGTGCCCGGAACTGGATGACGAAGTCCACCTCGTGCCCATGGGTGTCACGCCAGTAGTTGACTGGCCTGCCCGGCCGTCCCGCCTGCAACTCGTTGAGCACATAGTGTTCCCACAGGTTGCCCTCGTCATCCGGTCGCAGCGTTTCCCAGCCACGTTGGTGGCACACGAAACCGGTGTCGAAGCCGTAGACTTTGGGAGCCGCGGTGAGTTCCGTTGGCTTGTGGGTCGAGAACGGCCTGACCACCTGGGCTACTCGCGTCGCTTCCAGGACGCGGAGGTAGTTGTGCACGGTCGTACGGCTGATCTCACACGGCCCGGCGTACTTTGTCGCCTCGAAGATCCCGCCGCTCTGTACCAACAGGAGTTCGACGCAGCGCTGGAAGCCCCAGCGGCGCTCCAGGCGGAAGAGCTCCTGCACATCGCGGGCCCAGTAGGAGTCAAACCACTCCTGGTACTCAAGCTGCGGCAAGTCCGGCGCCATGAAGAACGGCGGGAGCCCGCCGCGAAGTAGGCGGTGGGTCACGTCGGTGTTGCCAAAAGTCGTCGCGTCGGCGTAGGTCATGGGCGTGAGCCACACCTCAAGCTTCCGCCCGGCCAGACTGTCCCTGAACTTCCCAGAGGCCTGCAGCGTCGAGGAGCCAGTGGCGACAACACGGACCGTCGGAAAGTGGTCAGCCGCGACCTTCAGCACCTCGGAGGGGTTGGGCAGACGCTGCACCTCGTCAAGCACCACCCGCTTGCCCTCCAGGCCTCGCCAGAAGACCTCGGGGTCCTCGAGCCGCCGACGCACTGTCGGGAGTTCGCAGTCCAGGTACTCCACGTCCGCCAGGCTCTGGCACAACATGGTCTTGCCCACACGCCGGACGCCTGACAGCCAGACGATCCGGCCACGCCGAAGCACGTCCTCAACCCGCTCGATCCAGGCCTCTCGGTAGAACATGCAGTTAGTATTGCATATTTCAGAAGAATCTGCAATACTGATCGCATATGTTACCGATCCGGGACGGGCAAGCAGACATTCAGGTCGGCGAATGTCGTCACAGGGGGTAACGGATGGGGTTACGGGGAGCCGGGGCGGTGGACGGCGGCGGGACGGCCTTCTGGAGCGGGTCCATGCCTGAGGCCTCCGTCGCCAGGACACCGATGCCCAGCAGGCGGTCGGCATCCTTGCCGATGGCGCGGCGGACCTCGTCGCCGCGCGACTGCTCGTAGGCAGTCAGGTTCGTCTGGATCCGCGTGAGCGTCTGGATGATCTCGGGGGTGGCCTGGGCCCGGCGCGCCGCGTCCAGGAAGTACGCGCAGTATCGGCTGTCCTTGTGGTTGTCAGGGTCGAGCACCCCCAGGCTGAGTTCGGTCAGCCAGGAGCCCAGATCGTAGTTGAGGCGCTCCCGTTCCGCGACCTCGCGGGTCCACTCGTCGCAGGCTTCCTCGAGCACCGCCGACTTCTCCCGGGCCGTGGCCGGCAGCGTCTGCGTCTCGGCCAACAGGCGCGACAGCTCTCGGGCGCGCTGCAGCAACTCAGCCGGGGCGCGCACGCGCTGCAGATTGGCCAGGGCCTGGTCGGCGTTGGTCTTGGAGGTCTGGCGGAGGTCCGGAGTGTACTCGGCCTTCTCCAGAACGAGGATGCCCGGGACCAGGGAGTTCAGGCGCAGGGCCGAGCCGATGGCGAAGAAGGCACGCGGGGCGTCCTCGTCGAGAGTGGCGAGCGGGCGGGGGGCCGGCTCCGTCGTCGGCGCCAGAGAGGCCACCGCGGTCTGCTGCTTCGGCTCCAGCGTCTTGCCGTCGGGCAGCGTCACCGTCAAGCCGTGGGTACTGCAGAAGTCCAGCAGCACCGGCGAGCTTACGGCGATGGCCGCGAAACCCTTGTTGAAGTCCGAGCCGGCCATCGCGCGCACGACGCCCCGCACGACGCCCTCACTGTCCACGAGCGGCCCGCCGCTGATGCCTTTGTCAATGTTGAGGTCGGCCTCGATGTTCTTGCCGTCGTTGATCAGACGGGAGACATAGCCGCGCCGCAGGCAGACGTTGGGCCCGTTGACGCTCTGGTCGAGCATTGTGCCCAGGGGGAAGCCGAAGGCGAACACCTCGGTCTGCTTGCCCATCAGGTCGGGACTGATGCGGACCGGCTCGAGGGGGGGGAGGTCTCCCTTGACGGTCAGCAGAGCGAGATCCGCCGCCCTGTCGGTCGCGACGATCTCGGCGGGAAGCTGGCGCGACTCACGGGTCCCGCTGAGGATGCGGACCGTGATCGCGGCCGAGGCGTTGCCCAGCGCGGCCGAGATGACGTGCTGGTTGGTCACGAGGTGAGTTGGGGTGACGAAGAAGCCGGTGCCTGACTCGACACTCCGGCGCGTGGAGTTGGGCTTGCTATACTCCACGGTGATGTACACGACGGCCTGCTCGAGGCTGCGCTCCCGCTCATCTGCAAGCTGCAGAGCGCGCCCCGCGGGCTGCGCCGTCGCGGCCACAGCCCCGGCCAGCAGCGCCGCCGCGACCAGCACGCACAGGATGGGGAATCTCGTCTGCACCAAAGCCTCCGGCGATCAGGGGGCGGAGACGGGATCTGCATGCCGTCTGCGCCGGTGGCATTATACGGCAAATCCGGGGGGCGGGGAAGGGCATGCAAGGGCCAACGACCCCTCGATACCGAGAGGCAAAGGTCGCGGCGAACGGGAAGGCGAACAGTCTGACCTCACTGTTGCATAGGAGTGTGCCTCGATGGCCTTGGTGAACATCAACTACTGGTCTCCGTCACTGGTCAAGGAGACCGCCTGCCATGTGCTGCTGCCGGACCGGCAGACGCAGAAGGGGCCCTACCCGGTCTTCTACCTGCTGCACGGGCTGTCGGATGACTACACGGCGTGGCAGCGCTGGACGAGCATCGAGCGCTACGCGCGCGAGCTGCCGCTCATCATCGTCATGCCCGACGGCCACCGCAGCTTCTACTGTGACGCCACCTCCGGCTACGCCCACGAGGCCGCCATCGTCAAGGACCTGATCGGCTTCATGGACACCCACTTCCGCACCATCAAGTCCGGTCGGGGCCGGGCCATCGGCGGGCTGTCCATGGGCGGGTACGGGGCGATGAAGCTGGGCCTCAAGCACTCGGACAAGTTCTGCTCGGTCTCGGCGCACTCGGGCGTGTACCTGCACGTCAAGGAGCGCTGGTGGGAGCGGCCGGACAACTGGGTGCCCGAGCTGGCGCGCATCTACGGCACCGAGAAGGCCTGTGCGGCCAACGACCCATTCGCGCTGGCCGCGAAGCTCGACCCGGCCAGGGCGCCGGCCATCTGGATGGACTGCGGCACGGAGGACGGGCTGCTGCGCGACAACCGCGAGCTGCACGCCCACCTGAAGAAGCTGAAGATCAAGCACGACTACCACGAGTTCCCCGGCACCCACAACTGGGCATACTGGGACGAACACGTCCAGCAAGCCCTGGCGTTCCACCGCAAGGCGCTCGGAATATGAGGCACATGATGAACGATGAGTGATGAATGCAGAGCGCTCGTGATGCGGCATCCCGTCGGCGCGGCCTCCAGCCTCAGTACACATTCATCGTTCATCATTCCGCATTCATCGTTCGGAGGCATCCATGCGTATCACCATCGCCCAGCTCAACCCCATCGTGGGCGATATCAACGGCAACCTGAAGCGGGCCCTCGAGACCCTCGCCGAGGCCGACCGGGCGGGCGCTGACCTGGTTGTGTTCACCGAGCTGTTCCTGATCGGCTACCCGCCGCGCGATCTGCTGGGCCGCTGCTGGATCATCGAGCGCCTGGAGGCGGCGGTGCAGGAGCTGGCCGAGGCCTCGCGGGCCTACCCGAACCTGGGGACCATCGTGGGCGTGCCGCGGGCGACCGGGCGCGACACCGGGCACGGGCTGTACAACAGCGCGGTGCTCATTCAGGGCGGGCAGGTCCTCGGCGCGGTGAACAAGTCCCTGCTGCCGACGTACGACGTGTTCGACGAGGATCGCTACTTCGACCGGCACAATGGCGTGGCGCCGCTGCCGTTCAAGGGCGAGCGACTCGGCATCCATATCTGTGAGGACGCCTGGAACGACCCGGAGCTGTGGCCCCGCCAGCGCATGTACGACCACGATCCGGTGGAGGAGCTGGCCGCCCAGGGCGCCACGATCCTCATCAACATCTCGGCCTCGCCGTATAGCCGGGGCAAGGAGCAGGTGCGCTACCGCCTCATCAGCCGCCATGCCCAGCGCCACGGACTGCCCTTTGTCTATGCCAACCAGGTCGGGGGCAATGATGAGCTGATCTTCGACGGCCGCAGCTTCATCTTCAACGGCCAGGGGGAGCCGCTGGCGGTGCTGCCGGCGTTCGAGGAGCACGTGGTGACGGTGGACCTGCAGACCGCGTCGCCAGTGCCGTACGCACCGCAGGAGGAGATCGCCAGCGTCCACGACGCGCTGGTGCTGGGCATCCGCGACTACCTGCGCAAGTGCGGCTTCTCGCGGGCGATCATCGGGCTGTCGGGCGGCATTGACTCGGCGGTCACGGCCTGCCTGGCGACGGCGGCGCTGGGGCGCGACAATGTCCGCTGCCTGGCGATGCCCTCGCAGTACTCCTCGACCGGCAGCGTCGAGGATGCGCAGGCGCTGGCGCGGAACCTGGGGATCCAACTGGACCTGGCGCCCATCCAGCCGATCTTCGAGGCCTACCTGGGGACGCTGCGCGAGCTGTTCGCCGGCACGGCGCCGGGGCTGGCCGAGGAGAACGTGCAGGCTCGCATCCGCGGCAACCTGCTGATGGCGATGAGCAACAAGTACAGCTCGCTGGTCATCACCACCGGCAACAAGAGCGAGCTGGCGGTAGGCTACTGCACGCTGTATGGTGACATGTCCGGCGGCCTGGCGGCCATCTCGGATGTGCCCAAGACGATGGTGTACGAACTGGCGCGGTACATCAACCGCAAGCGGGAGATCATCCCCCTGGCCTCGATCACCAAGCCGCCGTCGGCCGAGCTGAAGCCCGACCAGCGCGACCAGGACACGCTGCCGCCGTACGAGACCCTCGACCAGATCGTGCAGTTGTATGTCGAGGAGGACTTCTGTGCAGCGGACATCATCGCGCAGGGCTTCGAGGAAGAGGTCGTGCGCTGGACGCTGCGAACCATAGACCGCAATGAGTACAAGCGCCGCCAGGCGGCGCCGGGGCTGAAGGTCACGAGCAAGGCCTTCGGCGTCGGGCGCCGGATGCCGGTGGCGGCGAGGATTGAGAACTGAGGGAGGGACGAACGGCGTCCTCACCCCTACCCCTCTCCCTCGCGCGATGAGACTGCGCTCCGGAGAGGGAAGGGTCGCTTGTCGCTCTGTGGCCTCAAAGCTACAGAGCGGTCGCATGAAGCTCCCCTCTCCGGAGCGCTCGGCTGTATCGAGCGCGAGGGAGAGGGGTAGGGGTGAGGAGAGAGTCAGTGCCGTCGACCGTGCCCACCACACGCCCATGCGAATCGCCCTGTTCGTTCCCTGTTTCGTAGACCAGTTTGCCCCGCAGGTGGCCCTGGCGGCCGCGCGCATACTGCAGCACCTCGGGCATGAGGTGATCGTGCCGCCCGGCCAGACCTGCTGCGGGCAGCCGACCTTCAACACCGGGTACTGGCCCGAGACCCGTCAGGTGGCCCGGCACTTCCTGCGGGTGTTCGCCGACCACGGGACCATCGTGGCCCCCTCGGGCGGCTGCGTGGGCATGGTGGCCAAGAACTACCCCTGGCTCTTCGAGGGACAGCCAGAGGAGGCGCGGGCGGTCGAGATGGCCGGCCGCGTGCATGAGTTCACCAGCTTCCTCGTAGACAACCTCGGCGTGACCGACCTGGGGGCGAAGCTGCAGACGGCGGTCACGCTGCACGACTCGTGCCACCCGCTGCGCGAGCTGGGCATCCGCGAGCAGCCGCGCGCGCTGCTGCGGGCAGTGGAGGGGCTCACGCTCGCGGAGATGCCGCAGTCGGACACCTGCTGTGGGTTCGGCGGGGCGTTCTCGGTGAAGTACCCGGAGATCTCCACGGCGATGGCCGACGAGAAGCTGGCCAACGCGCTGTCCACGCAGGCGGAGATCATCACGGGTGTGGAGAGCAGTTGCCTGCTGCACCTGCAGGGGCGCATAGACCGGCAACGGCACCCGATCAAGACGATGCACCTCGCGGAGTTGCTGGCGCGAGGGATGGGACTGGACCTCTCCCCCTCCCTGTCGCGCTCGTGAGCGAGCGTAGGAGGGGGTAGGACGCCGTTCGTCTAGGCTGCACGGCGTCCTACCCCCGCCGCTACGCGGCGACCCCTCCCTGCAGGGAGGGGTGACGGCAACGACTAACGACATGAACCCACGACAACGATTCGCAGAGAAACTGGCCGACCCCAAGCTCCGCCGCAACATGGCCGTGTCCATGGGCACGTCCCTCGGCCATCGCCTCGAGCGCATGGCGGAGGTGCCCGAGTGGGAGGCGCTGCGCGACGCGGCCCATGACCTCCGCCAGTATGGGCTGGCGCACCTGGGCGACTTGCTGGCACAGGCGGAGAGCCACCTCACCGCGCGCGGAGTGCGCGTGTTCTGGGCCGAGGATGCCGCCGCCGCCAACCAGTATGTCATTGACACCGCCCGGCGCCTCGGCGTGCAGAAGGTCGTCAAGGGCAAGACGATGACCTCGGAGGAGACGTACCTCAACGACGCCCTCCGCGCCGCGGGGCTGCAGCCGGTGGAGACCGACCTGGGCGAATACCTCGTGCAGCTCTCTGGCGAGCGGCCCACGCACATCACCGCCCCGGCGGTGCACATGTCGCGCCAGGACTGCGGGAAGCTGATCTGCACCGAACTGGGCCAGCCCTACACGGACGACCCGCGCGCACTGACGCTCATGGTGCGCGAGGCGCTCCGGCCCGAGTTCATCCAGTCGCAGCTCGGCGTGTCGGGCGGCAACTTCCTCGTGGCCGAGACCGGCACGCTGGTCATCTGCGACAACGAGGGCAACCAGGGGCTCGTGACGGCGCTGTCGGATGTGCACGTGGCCCTGGTGGGCATAGACAAGATCGTGCCGCGCCTGCAGGACCTGGGGCCGCTGCTGCGGCTGCTGGCGCGCAACTCCACGGGGCAGACGCTGACCGGCTACACGACGCTCATCAGCGGCCCGCGCCAGGCGACCGATGTGGACGGCCCGCGCGAGCTGCACATCATTCTGCTGGACAACGGGCGGACGAAGATGCTGGCCGACCCGATGGCGCGCGATGGCCTGACATGCATCCGCTGCGGGGTATGCTGCGGCATCTGCCCGATCTACTTCAAGGTGGGCGGGCACCCGTACTGGACCTACCCGGGCGCCACGGGGGCCGTGTGGGCGCCCTTCATCAGCGACGAGGACTGGGTCGAGGAGCTGCCGCACATCTGCTCGCTGTGCGGCGTCTGCGCCGAGGCCTGCCCGGTGAAGAACAAGCTATCGCGCGTGTTGCTGCAGTTGCGCACGCGGCCGCAGGGGCGGCGACGCTTCCCCTTGACCCAGCGGGTGGGGATACCGGGGCTGGGGCGACTGCTGGGCAGCCCGGCCCTGTACCGGCTGGCGGGGCGGCTGATGCGGCTGGGATGGCCGTGCCGCAAGCTGGCCGAGCGGATCGGCCCGATCGGCGGCTGGACGCACAGTCGCGAGCTGCCCACGCCGGGGAAGCGGACGTTCCAGGAGAGTTGGAGAGGTGGCAGACGAGGTTAGTTGGCGGGAAGCGAAGCTGAGCTGGAGAGGATGCAGAGGATGACGGCAAGGATGCTGAGGATGAAGGACTCGGCATTGTCGTCGCCATCATCCTCGCCATCCTTGCCTCCATCCTCTCTATCCTCCCAAGCCTAGCGCCAACGGCCACCATGTGAACGATCATGTCAGCACGAGACCATATCCTGCAACGCATTGCCGCCGCGCACGTCCCCGCCGGGCCGGCCCTGCCGCCGACGGTGCCGGTCGAGCCGGTCGCCGACCGGCTGGCCGTGTTCGCGTGCGAGTTGGAGAAGCTGGGCGGCGAGTTGGTGCTGGCCGATGGCACCGCCGAGGCCGCGGCGCGGCTGCGCGAGTTGGTGCCGGAGGCCGAGGCGCTGTGGTTCATCGCCGATCGGCCGCTGGCCGCTGAGGTAGCGTCGCATCTCGACGTCCGGCGCGCTCCGCAGGAGCGGATGGCCGACTGTCTGGCCTCCGTGACGGAGGCACAGTATGTCATCGCCGACACGGCCACCGTGGGGCTGCGCCTGGATGGCGGGCAGCCGCGGTCGTGCTATCTGCTGCCCGAGGTGTGCATCGTGGTGGCGCGGCGCGAGGGCATGCTGCTGACACTCGGCGACGCGCTGGCCGATCTGGCGCAGCGGGGCGGCCTGCCCACCGGCTTCGTCTTCGTGACCGGCCCCAGCCGCACCGCCGATATCGAGAAGACGGTCGTCATTCCGGCCCACGGCCCCAAGCGGCTGGTCGTGGCGCTACTGCCCTGAACGAGGTTGACATGGAACCCATCAAGACGCTGCTGCTGTCCGGCGCCAACAACCATGACTGGGCGCGGTCCACACCGTTCGTCAAGGAGCTGCTCGAGCACTCCGGACGGTTCGTCGTGACCGTGACGGAGGACCCCTCACCCTTGCTCGAGGACGCGGCAGCCCTGGCGGCGTATGACCTGATCTTCAGCGACTACTACGGCCCCGACTGGAGCGACGCAGCCCGCGCGAACTTCGAGCGAGCCGTCGCCGGCGGCGCTGACCTGGTCATCCTGCACGCGGCCGACAACGCCTTCAAGGGCTGGGTCGAGTATGAGAAGATGGTGGGTCTGCTGTGGCGCGAGGGGACCGGCCATGGCGACTTCCATGAGTTCCTGGTGCGCATCGTGGACCACGAGCACCCGATCACCGCGGGGCTGCAGGACTTCATGCAGTGGGACGAGCTGTACCACCAGCTCGTGCACATGCACGACGTGCCCGTGCAGGTGCTGGCCACGGCATACTCCAGCCCGGACATGCGCGGCACCGGCAACGATGAGCCGATGATGGCGGTCACGCAGTACGGCGAGGGCCGGGTGTTCCACATGGTGCTCGGGCACGTCTGGCCGGGCGACCCCAACGGGGATTACAAGGGCGCCAGCATGATCGCGTTCGAGAACCCGGCGTTCCAGCAGGCGCTCCTGCGCGGGTGCGAGTGGGCGGCGACGGGGACAGTGACACTGCCCTGACGCATGCGGGGCTGTAGGGCGGGGGCTCGTACCCCGCCCATGCCGTTCGGGTCGCGCCAGTCGGGGCGGGGTACAAACCCCCTGAGACCGCAAGCGGTCTCTAGGCCCTACAGGAGGCAGGCATGCACAAGGTCGGTCTCATCGGCATCGGGTCCATCGCCGAAGGCTATGGCAAGCCCGAAGACGCCAATAGCTACTGCCATATCGCCGGGATCATCCACAACGCGCGGGTCGAGCTGGCGGCGGTCGCCGACCTCGACCAGGCCCGGCGCGACAACTTCCGGACCAAGTGGGGTGCGCTGCTGCCGCCGGAGTATCGCGAGTATGGCAGCGCCGCCGACATGCTGGCGGCTGAGGCCCTCGACATCGTGGCCGTGTGCGTGCGCGGGCCGCATCACTTCGCCGTGATGCAAGAGGTCCTGCAGGCCGGGCCGCGCGCGGTGTTCCTCGAGAAGCCGCCGACGTGCTCGCTGGCGGAGATGGACGCGATGACGGCCCTGGCCCAGAGCCGGGGCATTCCCGTGATGGTGTCATACTCGCGCCACTGGGCCCCGCATGTGCTGCGACTGCAGGAGCTCGTGGCAGGCGGGCTGATCGGCGAGGTACAGCAGGTCGTGGGCTACTGCGGCCACAGCTTCCTGTCCTTCGCCAGCCACACGACCGACCTGATCTGCCAGTTCGCGGGCTACTGCCCGACCGCCGTATACGCGCGCGGGCATCTGCCCGAAGGGGACGTCCCCGAGGGCTACGAGCGCGAGCCCGCGGTGGACACCATGACCATCGAGTTCGCCAACGGCGTGCTGGGCACGCAGATTGGCGTGGGCGGCGAGCACGGCACCTTCTATTGCGATGTCATCGGCACAGAGGGGTTGGTACGGGCGGGCATCTACATCCCGCCCTTCGCCCGCACCAAGGAGGGCCCCGTGGACCTGGCGGCCCTGGGCATGCCCGAGGACGCCAGCGTGTTCACGGTGGCCTACGGGCAGATCGCCGACAGCCTCGACGGTGGCCCCCGGGCGCACTGCACCGATGGGGACTGGGTGGCGGTCCACGAGATCGGCTTCGCCGGGATCGAGAGCGTGCTGACCCACCAGCGCGTCGCGCTGCCGAACGCCAACCGGGAGCGGCGGATCTTCGCCAACGGATAGGGCCGGGGAGACGCGATGGACCCCCATGATGCCAACCAGGCCTTCTGGGATGCCGCGACCCCCTGGTGGCGGCAGAAGGAAGACGCGCGCGGGCTGTGGCAGCAGGCGCACCGGGAGCCCTCGCTGGTGTTCAGCGAGGCCGAGATGCCCTTCGTGGCCGACGTGGCGGGGCAGCAGGTGTGCGTCCTGGGCAGCGGCGACAATGAAGTCGCCTTCGCACTGGTGGGGCTGGGAGCGCGGGTCACGTCCGTGGACATCTCCGCGCGCCGGCTGGCGGTGGCCGCTGAGCGGGCGCGCTCGCTGGGTCTCGACCTCACCTTCGTCCAGGCCGACGTAGCCGACCTGGCCCCCCTGGCCGACGCCACGTTTGACCTCGTCTACCTCGGCGGGCACGTCACCGTGTGGCTGGCGGATCTGCGCCGAGCCATCGCGGAGGCCGTGCGCGTGCTGCGGCCCGACGGGCGGCTCGTCGTCAACGAGTATCATCCCATCCGCCGCATGTGGCTGGACGCCGACAGTGCTGAGCCACGCCACCGCTACCTGCACCGTGGCCCCTATGAGTACACCTCCGACGAGGGCCTACCCAGCTTTGAGTACCACTGGACCGTGGCCGACCACATCCAGGCGATGGTGGACGTGGGCTGCCGGATTGTGAAGGTGGACGAACACGGGGAGACGATCGAGGACGAGTTCTGGCAGCGGGCGCAGCTCGACAAACTGCCGGCCTACCTGCTGGTCGTGGGGCAGAAGGACGCGGGCGGGGCTGGTTAGCGCTGCGGCAGGAGAAGATCCGTGACGAGCAGGCGGTGGTCCGAGGCGAGGCCATCGGCGGTCCGGCAGCGCACCGGCGTTGCCCCCCCGGCGCACCAGACGTAGTCTATGCGGATCAGGGGGAAGCCGCGTGCATAGGTGAAGCCCCAGCCCCGCCCGGCCTGCGCGAAAGCATCGGTCGCCTCGGCGCGGAGGGCACGGTAGATGTCTGCGCGCGGCGGGGTGTTGAAGTCCCCACAGACGATCCGCGGCCCCTCTGTGCGGCGCAGCCAGTCCAGTACCACCTCGGTGCTGCGGTGCCGCGCTTCCTCGATCGGGCTGGGCTCTCCGCGGCTGACCACGTGGATGTGGCGCCTGATTCCCACCTGGTAGTGCACGTTCAGGACCGAGACGCGGCCCTGCGGCAGCTCGATCTGTGTGCTCAGGCCCCAGCGGGCGATCCGCGGGTTGCTCAGCGGGAACGCGCTCTGGCTCACGATGCGCCCCCGGGTGAGCGTCCAGCCCTCGTGGGCGTGGGCCGCCTGCGCGCCCGGCAGCGCCTGCGCAAACGCCGCCGCCTTCGCCTCCTGCAGGCAGACGATGTCCGGCTGCAGCCGGGCGAGGGTCTCCTGGATCTGCGGCAGGTGCCACGCCTCGCAGTGGACGTTCCAGGTCACGACGCGGACAAGGCGCGCCGGGTCGTGTCGGGGCGTGCGGTGCAGCAGCACCGGGGGCATGAGCAGCAGGATCGCCGTCAGTGTCAGCAGCGCATTGAGCGCTGCCAGGCGCCACTGCCGGGCCAGCAGGCACAGCACGGCCAGCACTGGCAGCGGCGCCAGGAGCGGTGGCTGCGGGCCGTGGATGAGCACGTAGGCCAGCAGCACACGCTCCGGCACGGCACGCTCCATCACCACCAGGAACGCCACGTAGGCCAGGCCCAGGACCGTCAGCGTGAGGCACAGCAGACGGGCCAGACGCGGCTGTCGGCGGGGGGCATCACTGTCGCTCATGGCGTGGGTGCAGGCCCTGAAGTGGAGATGAAGTCGAGTATCTTGGCCCAGTCCACCCCGCGCACCGGCGCATCGTGGTCACCGCCGGGGATCTCCTCGTACTGGACTCTGCGCCCGAGGGCCTGCAGCTTGGCGGCCAGTTGCCGCGTCCAGTCCACCGGAATGAGCGCGTCGGCCGACCCGTGGCAGAGCTGCACGGGCATCGTCAGCCGCTCGGCATGGCGCAAGGCGGAGCGGGCCTGCAGCTCCTGGCGCAGGTCGCGGCCGTCCATGGTGTAGTGAATGCGAATGGCGTCGGCGATGTTCCTCAAGGTGGCGTTGGCCCCCCCGCGGGCCACGGCCCAGTCATAGTACGCCGCGATGTCGGCCGCCGGGCAGCGGGCGATGACGCCGGCGAGCAGGTGCGGCTGGCGCGTGGCGAACACGAGGGCGGAGCTGCCGCCCATCGAGCCCCCCTGCAGATACACCGGCACGCCCGGCCAGCGTTGCTTGAGCACCCCGATCAGGTCCACCATCCCCGCCTCGCCCAGCGGCCCCATCCACGAGTTGCCCCCGTACCAGGCGCAGACGTAGACCCAGTTGCGGCGCAGGCACTCGCGCCGGAGCTTGCCGAAGGCGTCCTCGTAGATGCCCTCGGTCATCATCTGGGTCTCGTCGGAGTAGTGGCCGTGCAGGTTGATGAGAATGGCCTGCGCCGGGCCGGGCGGGTCCTGGACGAGATAGGGCCATTTGGAACCATCCAGGGCACAGTTGAAGGTCTCCCGCCGCGGCGGCGGGAGGGGGTCCGCGACCGTCGCGGTCAGCGTGCCCAGCAGCAGGAGTAGCAGCAACATCGGTAGTGGCGTCATGGGCTCCCTCGTCGTCGCTCTATCGCGATCCCTGTCTCAGATCGTCTGCGTGCCGCTGCGGCCGGCCGGCTGCGCGCCGACGAGCCGCCCGAAGGGGTTGTGCTCGGCGTAGAGCTGGAGCTTCAGGCGCAGCACACGCGCCAGCCAGTGACCCACGGGCGTCACGGGTCCCAACTCCGGCAGCGCGTCCTCGTCGCCGTCGAGCCACGACGCGAGTGCTGCCATGAAGCGCTCATACCACTTCCGGAAGGCACCGAAGTCGGGGTAGGCGTCCTCGCACTGCAGGATGGGGCGGTCGTCGTCCGGCGCGCCCTCTGCTGCAACGCGCCCGATGGCCAGGATCGTCTTCTCCAGGTGCCGGAAGGCCTTCGGGGCACACAAGTGCGAGTGCTCGATGTGCGCCAGAAGCGGGCCATCCCCCGCCTCGCGGATCTGCGCCGTCAGCTCACGCACCTCCGCGCAGCGCAACTCGGCGAAGTACGGATCGCCGAAGGGCGGGTTGCCGTAGCAGCCGTACTCGTGCGCATCGCCGCGCACGTCGCCCAGATAGGCGTCCAGGGCGAACTGGTCGCGGCCGTCGCCCGGCCAGATCAGCGTCTTGAGCCACCAGCGCTGCCGGTGGATGAGCCGGCGCACAAGCCACGCCCGGCGCGGCGTGCGCTCCCCAAGCGTCGTGTAGACCGCCGCGATGATCTCGGACCAACGCTTGCCCAGGTCGTCACGCCGGGCCAGCTCCGCCTCGGCCTCGGCCGGCGGCGCCCCCTCCAGCCAGGCGTCCAGACAGTAGATGTAGGTCGCGAGCAGGCGCTTGCGCTCGGGCGAGGCCGTGTAGTGGCTGATGACGAACTCCGGGCAGCGTTGCTCGCGGACCGCCCGGCAGAGGTCCAGAACGGGTCCCGGGAAGCTGTAGTGCCCGCACATCGGCAGCTGCCCGATCATGCGGTCCACGACTTCCCGCGCCCACGCCGGCACGCCGCCCAGCGCCATCTCCTCCTCGAAGATGGCGCGCAGCTCCGCCGACGTGGGCACGTCGAACCCATGCTCGCGGCCCTCGTCCCAGCCCGCATCCGCTGGCGTGCAGGACCAGCAACGACTCGTGACGCTGCCCTCGTAGGCTTCCCGGCTCCATGCGGTGCCCATGGCTGGTCTCCCCGGTGCGGCGCCCGTCATGGACGCGCGCCCGAACCGTGCGGCCTCACAGCAGTTCCGCTCGTGCCCGCCCCAGCACATCCTCCAGCGCCCGCAGCACCTCCGGCGGATGCGGCGCCGGCTCGTACGCCGCCACGTAGCCCTCGACGTCCGCGTGCGCCTGGTCGAGCACCTGCTGCTCCGTCTTCGTGTCAATTGCCCGCTGGAAGTACCGCGGGTCCCAGGCCTCGTCGCGATAGCGGGTCAGCGTGTGGTCGTCGGCCAGGAAGTTGCCGCCCTGGTCGAGGATGCCCCGGCGCAGGCGCTCGACGACATCATCCCCGTCGGTCGCGACCGGCCTCTGCCAGAGATGCTCGAACCCCTCGAGGATCTCGAAGTCCAGCAGGAACTGCTCGGGGCAGTGGACCGAGCCGTTGTCCAGCGTGCCGTGGCCGGGGTAGCTCAGGGCGTGGTCGTCCACGAACTGGGCATAGCCGATGCCCTTGAGCAGCTTCTCGAAGACGGCCTGCAGGCCGGGGCGCTTGGCCGAGACGTACGTGCGCCCCCCCACGAACGCGCCGCCGCCGAAGTGGCGGTCCATGAGCTGCACGATGCCCGCGTCCACCTGGACCGTCTGGGGCGAGGAGGAGGTGATGTGGCAGGCGCGCATGTCCATGGCCGTGGAGGCGATCCAGCCCTTCAGCGGGGCCTCGGGGTCCAGGATCATCGAGAGGATCAGGCCGCCGACGGTTTCCGCCGTGCCCAGCACGATGCTGCCCCAGGTGTCCACGGGGCCGCTGCCGCCCAGGCAGGGCATGGGGGTGATCATGCTCGTGGCGTGGTACTGCGCGCGGCGGAGCATCGTCTCGCAGGTGCGGTGTTCCAGCCGCAGCGGCGGGTTGACGCAGTTGCACACGCCCAGGAAAGCGACTGGATCGTGACCGAGAATCGCGCCCGCCTCGTACAGGAACGGGATGGCCTCGGGATAGGTCGTGTCCACCCCGCCCAGGCGCTTGTCGGTGAGGCGGGCCATGAGCAGGACGCTGTCGAGCTGCTCGATGGCAGGCGGCACGTCCACGCGCGAGAGCGGGAGTGTGATGCCGCTGATGCAGGGCGCGGCGTGAGCGAACTTCATCAGCCACGCCAGGTTCCCCCGCGTCCCACCCTCGACGCGGTTCGCGGCATAGTTGAACAGCTTGGGCGTGATGTTGCCGAGACCGACGCGCAGCTCGTGCCGCGGGTGAATGAGAGCGGGCTGCGTGGCCGCCGGCGGGTACTGCTCCTGGAGGCGCTGCTTCAGGTCGTCTATCTGCTCGTCGGCGAACAGCACCCGCCCCTGCGCTGACTCACGGCAGCCGGCCGCCAGGGCCATCTCGTGCAGGCGCGGGTGGCCGACGTGGTAGCCGATCTCGCGCAGCGTTCGCCGCACCTGGTCGGCCAGGAGCGCGAACTGGTCATCGGTGAAGAGGGGCGTGGTCATGGCGCCACCGGCACGATCTTGGCGACCGCCACGCCGTCTCCGTCGGCGACTGCACTCACGCCCTGGTCGCGGAGGGCCTCGGCCGTCATGGTCGTGACGGCGCCCCCACACTTGATCTCATAGTGGTCGGCAGCGGCAAGGTCGAAGTCGGCGACATCCAGCCGGCAGGACAGCGTCCGGTTCTCGGCCGACAGGTTCCCCAGCACCAGCAAGGCCTCTTCGGGGCGATGATAGATCGCCGCCGCCGTGTCATCATCGCCCGGTTGCAGCTTCGCCCAGCGCGGGTCGGCGAACCTGAACTGGGTCAGGTCGCGGTGTGTCAGCGGGGCGAACATCTCCAGGCCCAGGTCGTCCACCGGCCACGGCGGCGACTGCGTCAGCACCGAGCGCATGGTCATCTGCCGGTGCGCGCGCTCGGGGCCGTCCTTCTCCAGGCAGCCGTAGCCGATGACGCCACGCGCGCGGTGGCCCATGAAGCTCCATTCCAGCGGCAGGTCCTCCAGGGCCGGCGCGCCGGTGCGCAGCTTCGCATAGCCCCACTCCATCGCCACGATGGAGTCGGCGTAGTTCTCGGTGGCGGCCATCGGGACCATGGTGTTGTGGATGATCATCAGGCCCTCGGGGCCGACGCGGCGGCGCGTCCAGGCGACGAGGTCCAGCAGCTCCTCCATGTCCCAGTGCCCCAGCGGGCCCTGCGCCCAGTCGCCGATCCCCGGCGTCAGCGGGTCGCTCTCATGCCCTGGCACGTGGCGGGTGTTGGCGCAGTACAGCGACACGTTCCAGTCGTAGTACGTGCCGTCGAGCGCGTGGTGTGACAGGACCTTGTCAATGTACGCCTTGTGGAAGTCGAGCCAGCCGGAGCGCAGGCACATCTGCGCTCCGTACTCGTCTCCCGAGTAGGCGTTGTGGAGCTGCTCGTAGGTGTCGTCGGGCAGGCGCGCCCAGTCGGCGCCGTGCTGCTGGTAGGCGTCCACCGTGGGGTGCAGCTCCTTGTTGGAGAAGTATGTGGCGACGCGGATGCCGCAGTCATGGCAGTCGGCGATGACGCGGTCGTACTCGGCCATGTCCTCAGGGCCGAAGGGCGGGTAGGAGCCGTCGCGCCAGAAGAGGCCGTCACGATGCGAGTCGCCATCATGGTGGAAGTGGATGCTGCCGATGCCGCTGTCGGCCCAGCCGTGGATCTGCTCGCGCGTCGGCCAGTGCTTGCGCTGGAAGGCGCGGTGCAGGAAGAGGCGGTTGGCGCGACCGGTGAGGATGGGGACGCCGATGAAGAAGCGGAAGTCGTACTCACCCGAGAGCATCACGCCACCGCGGCCGATGGCCAGCGGGCAGATGCTCAGGCCCACGCCCGGCGGGTTGGTCTGCGGGGCCAGGTGCATGGCGCCGTGGCCCGGCGAGCCGGCGAGCTGGTAGTCCCACTGCGACAGGTCCGAGCCGACGAACCACTCGATGCCCTCACGGCCGGGATCGGCGCAGCAGACATAGCGGGGCACGTGGCGGCTCTCCACGGGGCAGTCGAAGGCCGCGCCGGGGGTGAAGCGGCCCCACTGGCAGACGCCGAAGGCGCCGCTCCAGGTGGAGACCTCGGCGGCCGCGCCGGGGCGGAACCCATAGTGGCACAGCTCGGGCTGGAGCGTCCACGAGTGGGTGCAGACGCGGCTGACGCGCGTGGCTTGCGGGAAGCTCAGGCGCTTGTCTGCGCGGACATGGCCCCAGCGGTGCAGGTAGACATGTCGGTAGGCGATCCCGCAGTCGCGGCCGTCGGCATCGCGCAGGAGGCCCTCGAAGGTGAGTTGCAGGTCATCGCCCTGGCGCTCGGCGGTGAGCTTGGTCTGCGTGTCGTGGCGCTCGCTGTAGGCGCCGCCGCCATGCAGAGTCACGTCGCCGGCGCAATCGCCGAGCAGCAGGTTGCGGCTGCTGCCGTGATGGTAGACGACGGCGGTGATTGCCCCGCCGTGGTCGAGGCTGTGGGTGATCGCGTAGAAGCGGTTGCGCACCGTGACGCTGCGCTGCGCCGCGTCCTCAATCAGTTCGTGGGCTTCGGGGTAGACACCGGTGACAGTGGCCATGGTCAGTCTCTCTTTTCGTGCTTGAAGATCGGCTCGATGGTCGCGATGGCGGACAGCAACGCCTGGCGCTCCGCCGCCGTGAGCGGCTGGTAGCGTTGCGCGAGGCGGACACACAGCTTGAACAGGCGGGCATCGCCGGGCGGGACGGTGGCAGTGATCGGCAGGCCGAGGGCGTAGCGGAGCAGCAGCCCGGCCAGCGCAGTGTCGTCCTGCGGAAGGTACCAGCACTTGGGGTACTTGCGGTGCTCGCCCTTGACGACAGGGCTCCAGGCGATGGCCTTCAGGCCCAGGCGCGCGATATGGCGGCGCTTCGCTTCCTCCAGCACTTGCCGCCCGAAGTCCCCCTGTTCCATGCAGACCGCGTTGAAGGGGAAGAGCACACTGTCGAACTGGAACGTGTTCATCGCCAGCAGGGCGGCCTCGACATGGTGGGCCGAGAACCCCAGGTAGCGCACCTTGCCCTCAGCCCGCGCCCGGGTGAAGGTCTCCATGGCCCCGCCGGGGCCGAAGACCTGCTCCACTTCCGCGATCTTCGTGAGACCGTGGAGCTGGTAGAGATCGAAGTGGTCGGTCTGCAGGACGCGGAGGGAGTTCTCCAGCTCGGCCCGCGCGCCGGCGGCATCGCGCCTGGTGGTCTTGCAGGCCAGGAAGGAGCGGTCGCGGTAGGGCTTCAGGGCCGGGCCGAGGCGATCCTGGGCGTTGCCGTAGGTCGGGGCGACATCGAAGTAGTTCACGCCGCGGTCCACGCCCCAGGCGACGATGTCGTTGGCCTGCTCCTGCTCGGTGTTCATGACGACGATGCCGCCCAGGCCGATGACCGAGAGGTCAAGGCCCGTCCCGCCGTAGGGGCGGCGGGCCAGGGGCGGCAGGGGTGAGGCGCTCCAGACTTCCTTGCTGGCCATGGCTCCCGCTCCCGCGACGAAGAGGTCTTCGAGGAAGGCGCGCCGTCTCATGGCCGTGCCCCCTCGGTGGGCCAGGGGCCGTTGCTGAAGTAGACCGGCGCGAGCTTGAGGATATGGCACTTGCAGCGCGGCACGCGGGCCAGGTCGAGCTTCTGGAAGCCCAGCTTGAAGGCCGGGGAGTCGGGCTTCAGAGTGTAATCATCCTGCGCCGGGTTGACGAATAGGGGGTCGGCGACGACGGAGCCCTGGTCGAGACCCCGCTCCTGCCACCCCTGCAGCGCCTTGCGCCAGCCCGCGGCCGGGTCATCGCCGCCGGAACACCAGTACAGGTTCGAGCCCATGCGGATGACTTCCGGGGTGAGCTTGCCGGCCGAGAAGAGCAGGGCCTTGGGATTGGCGAGGCTGAAGACGTTGCGTTCCAGCACGCAGCCCCGCTGGTTGTCCGCGAAGTTGCTGATGTGCCCGTTGGCCACCTGGCCGTCCACCAGGATGTTGTTGGTGACGAGGTTGTCCTTGCCGCCCTGGAACATGATGCCGCCATACTGCGCGCGGTAGCACAGGTTGTTCGTGACGGTATAGCCCCCGGCGAAGCTGTCGAGGTAGATGCTCCACGACAGGAAAGTCGGCTTGTCGGCCGTGGTGGAGTAGCCGATCGTGTCGCCGACGATGTTGCCGATGATCTTGCTGCCGCTGCGCTCATCACGCTTCTGCTGCGTGACCTCGATGCCGCCGGTGTCGTAGGTCTCCAGGTTGGTATTCAGCACCCGGTTGTACTCGATCACGTTCTCGAAGCCGGCCACCTTCATCGTGATGCCGTAGCGGGTCAGATCATGGACCACGTTCTCGGCCACGTGGTTGCGGCTCGCGCCGTTCTGCAGTGTGATGGCGCCGTTGTGCTTGTAGACCTGGCCGAGATGGTGAATGTGGTTGCCCGAGACCTCGGTGCCATTCGTGCCGTTGAGGTTGATCCCGCCCTCGGCGCTGTCGGTGATGTCGTTGCCGGTGAGCGAGTTCTCCTCGCCGGCTTCGAGGCAGACGGCGTCCTTGCCAATGTTGAGGAAGGCGCAGTCGCGGACCTCGCACTTCATCGGCGCCTTGAGGTAGATGACGCCGTTGAGGCCCATCCCGTAGCCGCGGCAGCCGTCCTCGAAGCTCCAGTCACCCCCCCGGAAGGTCAGCCGCTTGAAGCTCAGCCCGTAGACCATCTTGTCGCCGGGGACGGGCTTGTCGCCGATCGCCTCAATGATCCGCTCACAGGTCGGGGCCATGACTTCGGACTTGGCGCTGAAACCCGCGGGGGGCTTGAGATACAGCACACCCGCCGCGCGGTCGAGGTACCACTCGCCCGGGGCGTCCAGCGCGTCGCGGACATTCTCGACGAAGTAGCGGTCGCCACGGTGCAGGTCGGAGGAGCATTCGGGCCCCTTGAGGTAGACGTAGCGCTCCTCGGGGACGATCTTGTCTAGCCAGCAGATCTCCTTGAACGCCCGGCAGTTGCCGGTCTGGAAGATATGCACCTCGGCCTCGGGGGCCTGGGCCCACTCGGGCTTGAGGTCGCCGAGGCTGTAGGCGAACTTGTCCTTGTAGCCACGGCCGGAGGTGCTGACCTGCAGCTGCGGGCCGTTGTAGGCGACGAAGTTCTCGGCCTGGATCAGGAGCATGTGCTTGCCATCCGCGACCGGCGGCAGGTTCTCGTCCACGGGCTTCCAGTTTGGGTCATCAGACAGGACGTAGGCCTCCAGGTCCAGCCCGCCGCCCTTGAGGTTCTCCCAGCGGAGCTTGTGCGCGCCTGCGGTCAGCGTAAGCGTGGCGCACTTGCCCCAGCGCGAGGCCGCCCAGGTCGGGGTGTCGGGCAGGTCCACCAGGGGGATCTTCTCCCCGCCATCCACGCTGATCGCCGTGCGCCCATCCATCTTCTCGTTGCCGAAGGGCTTGTTCAGGGCGCCGTAGTACATCCAGAACGTGTACTCGCCCGCGGCCGGGACGTTGACGTTGTAGTCCATCCAGTCCCCGACGTTGTGGATGCAGCCCACAGCCACGCCGAAGGCGCTGTCGTCCTTGCCCACGTACGCGAAGCCCTTACGGTACGGGTCGGAGGGGTCGAAGTTGGGGGTGCGCGCACGGATCATGCGCTTGCCGTCCACGAAGAGCGAGCGGAAGTTCCACGTCCCGGCCTTCACCTCCGGCAGCGCCACGGACCAGACGCCGTTCGGTCCCGGCTTCAGGCCGGTGAGGAGCCGACCGCCGATGATCTGGGGCTTCTCCTGCTGATAGGCGGCGAAGGTGAGGCGGCTGTCCCCGGGCCCGAAGGCGAGGGTCTCGGGCAGGCAGTACTTGCCGGCGCGGATGTAGACGGTCGTCCACTCGGCCTGTGGCCCGGCCGGGCGCGACTGGCGGATGGCGTCGCGGGCGCCGACGAGCGTCGCGAAGGGTCCATCGGTCTTGGCGGCATTGGGGGTCGGAAGCTTGCCCGACCAGGCGTCGTTACCCGTGGGGGAGACGTAGTAGGCGGGGGCCGGAGCGGCGAGGGCCGCGGCCACAGACAGCAGCAGGACACACGGGACGAGCAGCAGTCGCATGCGGATCACCTCGGGACGGCGGCAGTGGAGAACGTTTCCGTATCGCCGCGGGCCGGACCTGCGCCGCAGGCAGGACTGACACGGGGGGCGGGGGAACCTGAAGTCACTTCGCCGCGCACATGCTGTGAGGTCCACCATGAGAACCCCTCTGGCGCTGCTCGCGCTCCTGGCCTGCGGTCTGGCCGCCGCTCAGGACCTGGTCGTCATCCCCCTCAAGCCCGATCCGCCCATTGCCGTGGACGGCAACCTGGACGAATGGGCCGGGGTGCCTAACGCCCTCGAGGTGCGCGGTAAGGAACATGCCACGCACAATGCCACCACCTGGATCGGCCCCGACGACCTGGGTGCGACCCTCCACCTGGCCTGGCGCCAGGAGGGCCTGTATCTGGCCGCCGAGGTGACCGATGATGTCGTGCTGCAGCAGCAGCGCGACGAGAAGCTCTACCAGGGCGACCACATCGAGTGGTTCATAGACCTGGCGCCCGATGCGGAGCCGGGGCGCGGCACGTTCGGGAAGGGTCAGTTCCAGCTCGCCTTCAGCCCCGGCAACTTCAAGCGCACCGGCGACCTGCTGGTGGACATCAAGCCCGAGGTGTACTGCTACCAGCCCAAGGGCCTGGACGTCTCGAGCGTCAAGTTCGCGGCCGTGCAGACGCCGCGCGGCTGGACCATGGAGGCGCTGGCGCCGTTCGCGCTGCTGGGGCTCAGCGGTCCTGCCGCGAACGTGCCGCTGAGCGTGCAGGTGGCGATCTCGGACTGCGACTCGACTGAGCCGGCGCAGGAGACGTACATGACGGTCTCCACGACGCCGTGGGTCTACAGTCGGAAGTCGCTGATGGCGGCGGTGCTGGGCGATGTGGCCGGGAAGGGCGCGCCGCCTCCGCAAGCCATCGTCCTGCGCCCCGCGCTGCAGATCAAGGCCGGGGGCGCCGAGGAGCTGACATTCCCCGCGCCCATTGTGCCGGCAGGCAAAGAAGCCTTCCTGTTCCTGAAGGCGCGCGTCATCAGCCCCAAGGTCGCCGGGTACACCTTCGCCCTGCGCACCTCAGTGAATGGTACGGTCCTGGGGGCCGACCGCGTCACCAACAAGCCGATCACCGTGGCCCTGCGCAGCGGCCGGCAGCACAACTTCATCACCCCCGACGGCACGACGTATGTGCCCTATGCGCCGGACTTCGAGGCGTATGACAAGCACGAGCAGTACGGCCCGGTCGAGAGCATCAAGACCCAGGAGTGGGAATTCCGTATCGGCGACCTGCTCAAGCCAGGGGACAACACGCTGCTGCTCAAGAGCCTCACCGACCCGGCCAGCACGCGCGACCTGGAGATCGTGGACCTGCAACTGCGCCTCAAGACCCCGCCGCCGCCCGCGGTGGCCAAGCGACCGGCCCCGACCGGGCCGCTGCCGGTGTACGAGCCTCGGCCGCCGGCCTCCCACGACTGGCACACGGAGATGACCGAGTCCACCGTCGCCTGGACCCTCGGCCCCGAACGCTTCGTGTGCGAGAGCCGCTTCTCGACGCCCAACGGCCAGTGGGTCACAGGCTCGAACAAGTACTTCGACCACAGCCGCGAGGTCGAACCGCGCGGCGAGTGGATCCTGGTGAAGGACACCTTCCGCAACCGCACCAACGAGCCGCTGCCGCTCATGCAGCGGCACACGGTCAACCTGCAGGGGAAGGTGAAGCGGGCCTGGTGTGCGGGCATCAGCCCCGCCTCGGGCAACATCACCATGATGGAGCCGGCCAACCCCACGAGCTTCGCCGTCACCGGCAAGAGCGGGGTCGGCCTGCTGCCACTGAATGACGAGTTCCAGGTGCATGTGATGAACTCGGCGCTCGACGGCGTGCTCGGCCTGGCAGACAACACGTATGTGCTCAAGCCCGGCGGGACGTACACGGCCGAGTGGGCCATCGTGCCGACCGACCGGCCGGATTTCTGGGACTTCGTGAACGCCTGCCGCCGCCTGCGCAACGTGAACTTCCCGCTGACGCAGATGTTCGCGTTCCTGTCGGCCAAGCCCGACGTGGAGCAGTGGAGCGACGAGAAGCTGGTGCAGTTCATCCGCAACAAGAGCGCCAACGTCGTCTGCGCCAGCATTGACTACCCGCGGTACAAGGGCAACTACGCGCACGGCACCGTCTTCCAGGCGCTCGACCTGTCCAACTACGCCCGGCACAACGAGCGCGTGCGGCGGCTGTGCCCGGAGGTGAAGACCCAGGTCTACTTCCACTGCTACATTGACGTGGGTGACGAGTCGCCGACGAAGTACGCGGACGCACGGACGCTGCTGGCCAACGGCGAGCAGGCGAACTACGGCAAACCGGCCGACCGGATCTTCCTGCCGACGCTGGACAACCAGTTCGGCCGGGACATCGGCAAGAACATTGACGCGATCTTCGACGTGTGCAAGGCCGATGGGGTGTACTGGGACGAGCTGGCCTACAGCGCCTACAAGTACCACTATGGCGAGCCGTGGGACGGCTGCAGCGGCGACATTGACCCGCAGACTGGCAAGCTGGTCCGCAAGAAGACCTCGGTGACACTCGCCAGCCAGCCGTTCCTGGTCTACAACATGAAGCGGATCATGGCGCGCGGGCCGCTGATGGCCAATGGTGCACCGCACACGCGCACCATGGCTGACTTGCACTACCAGACCTTCGTGGAGACCGCCTCGATCAGCAACTGCCTGCGGGCGGTCCTGTACAGCCCGGTGGCCCTGGGCGACCACATCAGCGAGCGCAAGGAGATTGACGCCTACCGCTGGATGACCAGCGCGCTCGACTTCGGCTGCCTGTATAGCTGGTATGCCGCCAGCGTCTGGGCCGACACCCCGACCCTCACGCAGCACATGTTCCCGACGACGCCGGTGGAGCTGCACGAGGGGTTCATCATCGGCCAAGAACGCATCGTAACCAACCGCAGCGGGCTGTTCGGCTGGGGCGACCAGAGCGCCCATGAGGTCCACGTCTTCAATGACGAGGGCCGGGAAGTGCCCGACTTCAAAGCGCCGACAGTCACACAGGACGGGAAGACCTACACCGAGCTGCGGATCGCGGAGGGTTGGACCGCCGCGATTGTGAGGAAGTGAAGCCTGATGCTCCCGCGCCTCTTCATCTGCCTGTGCATGCTCACGGTGACTGCCATGGCCCCCGCCCAGACCCGGTCGCTCGTGCCTGTAGACCAGGAGATCAGCCAGGCGGAGGTGCTGCGGCTGGTGGACCCGCGGGCTCCCGGTCTTGAGGAATTCGCCGCCGCGCTGCAGGCCAATGATCTGGCGCGGGCGCAGGGGCTGCTGGTGCGGCACTTCGCCACCCGCACCCGGCCCGTCATCCCCCCGGCGCAGGCCCCCGGCATCAGCGAGGGCAACTCGATGTGCGTGCTGGGCAAGACCTCGCCCGAGCAGGCGGCCCAGTGGCTCAAGCATGTCTTCACCGAGAGCAACAACGACCTCGGCAAGCAGGAGACGTACGACCTGGGCGCCGACATCCAGTGGCTCAAGAACCCCAGCGGGGGGCTGAGCTGGATGCTGTATGTCAACCAGCTCAACCACCTCAACTCCCTCGCCGGGCTGTACCGCGAGAACAAGGACGAGAAGCTGGCAGTAGAGGTCGGGGAGTCCGTGCGGCGGTGGTCGCAGCAAGTCCCCGCCTGGTACGGCTACACCAACAAGGGCGAGATCACCCCTTCGGGGATGGAGATGCGCAACCGCCTGAGCAACCTGCTCGCGGCGTATGACGTGGTGCGGGCTTCGCCGTCGCTCACGCCCGAGATGCACCTGGCCTTCTGGAAGGTGTTCATCGCCTCCGCGCGCGAGCTGATGAAGTATGACGGCGTCTCCTACCCCGGGCTCATCTACGCCGCGGTGCTGCTCCCGGAGTTCACCGAGGCCAAGACGTGGCTGAAGTCGGGGGAGGCGAACCTGCGGTTCGCGCTCATCAATCGCACCTCCCCCGAGGGGGCGTGGGATACGCAGTCCATCTCCTACCAGACTGTGCCGGTGCCGTGGTCGCTGCGCTGCCTGGAGTTCCTGCAGGCCAACCCGGAGAGCGGGGACTTCACGGCCATGGCGGGGATGGTCAAGACGCAGGTGGGGAAGCTGCTGGAGCTGATGCTGCGGCTCGCCATGCCCAACGGAGCGCTGCCGAACGTGGGCGACACGTACGGGCGGCCGGACTGGAGCGACGGGCACACGCGGCAGCTCCTCATCTCCTTTATCCACAGCCAGATGACGCCCGAGCAGCAGGCGAAGCTGAACGCGGTCGCCGACCCGTACGCACGGCTGCAGGCGGCGCTGGCGATGAGCGAGGGGGCGACGGGACCCGCCCCGGCGCGGTGCTCCCAGACCTTCCCCGGCTCGGGCTACACGGTCATGCGCAGCGGCTGGGAGCCGGACGAGGCCCGCTACCTGTACTTCGACCTCACCCCCCAGGGCATGGGGCACGCCCACAACGACGCCGGGCACTTCGACCTGTATGGCTACGGCAAGCCGTTGCTGGCGGACACGGGCGACTACTTTCTGGGTTGGGGCTATCGCGGGGCGTTGCACAACACGATCGAGGCGGATGGGCGCGACCAGGCGCGCGGCGCGGCGAAGGCGCCGATGCTGCCGTGCGACTGGGCCAGCACCGAGGGCTTCGACCTGGTCGAGGGCGCGCAGGGCGCGTATGGTGACCTCGGCGTCACCCACCGCCGCAAGATGATCTTCGTCAAGCGCGTGGGCGAGGCGCCGGACTACTTCGTGCTCTGCGACCAGCTCACCGGTGAGGGCAGCCACGTGTCCGAGCAGTTCTTCCACTTCGCCGGACGGACTCAGACGCAGGCCGCGACGGTGCAGCTCGACCCCCAGAGTCTCGTCGCCCGCTCGACGGAGGCGAACGTCGCCAACGTGGAGGTCATTCCGGCCGCAACGGAGGGCCTGACCGCGCAGATGGTGGCGGCGCAGGACACCGACATGAAGCCGGACGGCAAGTTCGAGCGCGCGGCCATGCTGGGATGGATGGTGACGAGCGGCTGCTTCCAGCGGGTGAAGGCGCCGGTGGTGGCGTACCGGCGCGAGGGGCCGCTGCCGCAGAGCTATGCCGACGTGCTCTTCCCCGTGCCCGCCCATGCCACGGCCGAGGTGCAGGTGGCCTCCCTGCCCGTGACCGAGGACGGCAAGGCAGTGACGGCGCACGAGGCCCTCGGGCTGCAGGTGGACTGGAAGATCACGCGGCCGAAGCATGCTGCCGACGAACTGACACCGAAACTGGGCACGAACCTGGCGCTGGGGAAGCCGGGCTTGGCCGAGGTGAGCCAGGGGCAGGTCGCCCCGACGTCGGCGCTGCTGACCGATGGCGACCTCGCACCCGAGAAGATCGGGGGGGCGCTCAGCTCGGGCCCGTACGCCCCGGGGGTGCTGTTGACGGGGCGGTTCACCGTGGACCTGGGGCAGGAGACGGAGGTCAACACGGTCGTCCTGCACCATGGCACCTGGAACGGCTCGACGACCCTCTATGCGGCCGAGAAGCTGAGCATCCAGGCATGGGACGGACAGGCGTGGAAGGACGCGCTGAACCAGAGGACGGAGTGGCGGGCGGGGAGCGTCAGCCAGACCGTCTTCGACCCGGTCCGCAGCACGCGGCTGAGCGTGGCGGTCGAGCGCGCCAGCGGCGGGCGGATTGCACTGCGCGAGTTCGAGGCCTACCGCATACCGGAGGCCGAAGTGCAGCGCGTCGCGGCGATGGCGCGAGAGACCGTGTCGCAGTCCGGCTCCGACCTCATCCTGATCTCCCACACGGGTGCGGCCACGCGGACGTATGGGCCGGTCACGCTGGACGGCGAGATGGCCATCGTCCGCCGGGACGCCGCCGGCAAGACGCTGCGGGTGGCGGTGCGTGAGGCGACGAGCCTCACCGGCGCGGGGCCCGCCTACCGCTGGCCCGACCGAGCGCCGTGCTGGACCGGGCAGACCCCGCCACCGGCCGGCCCGCCGGCGCGGGCGCCGCTAGTGATGAGCGACCTGCGGGTGCAGATGCAGCCGGCCCAGGAGGGCTTCGCCGCGGCCCAGCCCTCGGCGATCATCACCTGGACCACCAGTCGGCCGTGCCGGTCGCAGGTGTGCTTCCGGGAGGAGGGCGTGGGCCTGCGCCGCACGCCGCTGTCCGACCGGCTCGACACCCGGCACAGCGTCACCGCGTGGTTCCTGCGACCCGACCAGCCGTACGAGTTCCAGGCCGTGGCCATCGGGGAGGATGGCGCGCGCGCGACAGCCGCCGTCAAGCCCTGAGCGAGGAGCAACATGCCCCCACCCAATGTCCTGTTCATTCTCAGCGACGACCAGCGCTTCGACACGATCCACGCGCTGGGGCAGCCGCACATCCACACGCCGAACCTGGATGACCTGGCGAGCCGGGGCGTGGCCTTCAGCCGCAACTTCTGCACCACGCCCATCTGCACGCCCGCCCGGGCGGAGATCTTGACCGGGTGCAACTCCTTCACCAACCAGGTCCCGTGGTTCGGGATGCCCATCAACCCCGAGCTGACGCTGCTGCCGCAGGCCTTCGGGGCCGCCGGGTACCACACCATCCATGTGGGCAAGTGGCACAACGACGGCCACCCGCGCGACCGGGGGTATGACGTGACGCGGCGTGTGGGCTACATGGACAACCTGAACGACTACAGCACCTTCGGGCACATCATGCGGTTCCGCGAAGGCGACACGGAGGTGGAGGGGCACACCACCGAGCTGTTCACCGACGCGGCGCTGGAGGAACTCGCAGCCGCCCCCGGAGACCGGCCGTGGCTGTGCTACCTGTCCTACACCGCGCCGCACGACCCGCATGACAGCCCCGAGCCATTCGCCTCGATGTATGATCCCGAAGCGATGCCGCTGCTGCCCAACTTCATGCCCGAGCACCCCTTCGACAACGGGGACATGCTGATCCGCGACGAGTTGCTGGAGAACTGGCCCCGCGAGCAAGCCGCCATGCGGCGCTACCGGGCGCGGTACTATGGCATCATCGGCCACATGGACTACCACATCGGACGGCTGCTGGGGCACTTGCGGCTCACGGGACAACTGGACAACACCGTCATCGTGTTTACCGGCGACCAGGGGCTCGCCATCGGCAGCCACGGCCTGCTGGGCAAGGAGAGCATGTACGACCACAGCCTCGGATCGCCGCTGATCATCGCCGCAGGAGCGCGGGCTTGCCAGCCCGCAGACGGCCGGGGACTGCCCGCTGGCGGGCGGTCCGAGGCGCTCGTGCATCATGTGGACCTGTTCCCAACGCTGTGCGAGCTCACCGGTGTGCCCCGTCCGGCCAGCGCCGCGGATGGCTTCAGCCTCGTCCCGCTGATGCGCGGGGAAGTCGCGCGCGTGCGCGAGGAGGTCTTCTGCGAGTTCTATAGCCCCGAGGTCCACGGCGGGCCGATGCGGCACACGCAGCGGGCCGTGCGCACCGAGCGCTGGAAGCTGACGTGGTTCCCGCAGATCGGGCGCTACCAGCTCTTCGACCTGCGGCACGACCCGCACGAGTTGGTGGACCTGCTCGTGCCATGGCGGACGCGGCAGCGGGGCTACCTGGCCGAGGGGCTGAAGCTGTGGCAGGGGGAGAAGTGGTCGCCGCGCGACCTGCGGCCGGTCTACACACAGGCCGAGATCGCCGAGGTGGCGGCCGACTTGCACCGTCGCCTCATCGCCCACATGGAACGCAACGCCGACCCGGCGCTGGCCGAGCAGCGGCCGCCGTCACCGGTGTGACGCCGTCACGAGGAGAAGCCCATGAATGCCGACGCAATGATCGCCGCCATGGCCGAGATGTCCACGGCCACCATCAGTGACGCGATGTTCCGCATGGGACACAAGAACCGGACCATGCGCCACACCATCAAGCCGCTGGACCCGAGCATGAAGACCTTCGGGCCGGCCTGCACCGCCCATGCCTACCCCGGCGGCACCTACGCCACCGGCCTGGCACTGAGCGCCGCCCAGCCCGGCGACGTGATAGTCATTGACGCCCAGAGCTTCCTGGAGGCCGTGATGTGGGGCGAGATCTGCAGCATGGAGGCGATGGCGAAGGGCATCGCAGGGGCAGTGATTGATGGGGCGGTGCGTGACATTGCCGAGGTCATCGAACTGGGCTTCCCGCTGTTCGCCGCGGGCATCACCCCCGGGGCTGGCACCGGCGACAGGCTGGGTGAAGTGAACCTCCCCATTCAGTGTGGCGGGGTCGTGGTGCGGCCGGGCGACCTGATCTACGGCGACCTGCTCGGGGTTGTGGTGGTGCCGCCCGAGCAGTTGGCCGAAGTGTATGACTGGTGCCAGAATGTGATCGAGAAGGAAGAGAAGATGAAGGCAGACCTGAGAGTGCGCTTGCGGGCGCGTCAGGCCGGAAGGGAGCCACAATGAGCAGTCTGCGCTTTGCCGATGTCGGTTGGGCGTGGGAGGGGCAGGGGACGGACCCGGGCGTGCCGCCGTCCATCTTCGGGGTCGGCGACGCGGCCGCGTTCCTGGGCCTGAGTCGCTCGATCTTCATCTTCCACCCCACCACGCCCCTGGCCCTACGCAAGCTGTCCGACAAGGCCGAGGTGGCCGTGGACATCTCCAAGTGGGTCCTGCAGGAGCAGCGACTGTCGGACGACTTCTATGATGTCGCCTGGAAGAGCCGGCGCGACAGCCGCCCCGAGGTCGCCATCGCCGAGGCCGAGCTGGTGAGCCGCCTGTCGCTGGACTTCCCCAACGTCACCGCCGGGTTCATTGATGACACCACCTGCATGTTCGAGTACGGCAGCTACGGCACGCAGGTGCCCGAGCAGATCAGCGCGGCCCTCCACAGCGCCAACCCCGACCTGAAGCTGTGGATCGTCGTGTATGTCACGCAACTGGACCAGGACTACTGGCAGCCCTTCCTGCCCTTCGTGGATGTGATCAGCCTGTGGATGGGCGTGGATGGTATCCCCAACCTGGAGCAGCACGTGGACCGCTGTCATGAGGTCTTCCCCGGCAAGCAGATCAGCGTGGGCAGCTACATCCGCGACTACCGGGCCATGCGCGCCAACCCGCTGGACAAGATCGAGCTGCAGTATGAGACGATGCTGCGACTGTGGCAGCAGGGGCGCATTGACGGCTACAACGTCCTGTCGGCCTGCGAGCTGGACATCGCGACGGCGGAGTGCGAATGGATCCGCGACTTCATCGCGGCCCATTGAGCTACCGCACCAGGGAGCCGGTGAGGACCAGCTTGCTCAGCCGGCTGGACACATTGGTCGCCTTGGCCGCACCGTTGACCATGGTGAGGTGCAGCCAGAAGCCCGTCACGCCCTGGGCTCCAGGCTGGGCGGCGAGGTCGAGGGACAGCTCCCCGGAGAACAGCCCGTCCGAGGCGCGGCCCTTGCTGGCCGACGTGGCGGAGGCGAGGGGCGTCTTGCCGTCCAGCGAGAACGCCAGCTCATGATGCCCCCCGAGCGCCCCGATGCTCATCCCCGTCAGCGCGGCGCGCGTGAGGTTGAGCGGTCGCTCCGAGGCGAAGTGCTGCCTGATCTCCACGCGCACCCCGCGCCCCGCCACCCCTTGGACGCTGAGAGCGCCCGGCTGCCACTGCAGGTCCTGGCCGCCGACCACCTCCCCGATGTGCAGGTAGCGCGGTGCCTGGAAGTCGTCGCGATAGATCACGTCCCCCTCCGGGCGCTCGCTGAAGACCTCGTCGTTCTTCACCACCGGCAGCAGCGACATGGCACGGGGCTCGGGGCCCTCGAAACCGCTGGTGACCTTGACGGCACGGACGGCGGGCGACGGCTGCCCGGGGGCGGCCTGGAGCGTGATCCGGGTCCAGAAGTTGCGGCCTGAGAGATTCGGCAAGCTGTCACTCTCGGTCCAGGTACGGCCGTCCGCGGACAGCGCGAGCTTCACCGATCCGCTGCCCTCAACCTTCACCCGCGGGGCTTTGAGCGCGAAGGGACTGGTGAAGTGGTACGTCAGGTCGGCGGTCGTGGGCTGGGTGGCGGCCTTCAGGGCGAGGGACTTGTCCTGGCCTGACCAGGCGAGGTCCATGAAGCCGTGGATCGTCGCCTGGCGCAGGAAGCGGTCGGTGGCGAAGTCCTCGGTGAAGTGCGCCAGGTTCTGCATGTCCCCGGCCAACTCCACCGGGTCGGCGTACGAGAACTGCGCCTCGGGCGCGGGCAGCGTGCCAGGCTGCAGGCTGTGGCAGTGGCGGATGACCTCCAGCACCCACGAACGCCACCGCGTCGTCTCGGGGTGGTCGGTGCTCAGCCAGTAGTTCACGCTGCCCAGCTTGCTGTGGACCCCGAAGTAGAAGACCGGGACGTTGAACTCCTCGCACACCCGCACCTGTTCTTGCGAGCACTGGAACGTGTTCACGCCCGGCGTGGCATTGACGCACACGACGACCGGCTTGCCCAGCACCAGGAAGCGCATGAGGTGGCGGCGGAAGGTCGCGTAGTCCATGCCGTAGGCGTCGAGCATCCAGCCGTCAGCCTTCTGGTCCCAGCGCGGCCCCATGGGCATGGAGTACCACTGGTACACCGGCCCGCCGTACTTGCTCTTCACGTGGTCGTAGATGGCGTTGAGGTAGTCAAAGCCGCCCTGCCAGTCCACTTCCTCCTCATTCAGGCAGAGCAGGTCCACCTCCCGCAGGTCGAGGGCATCGAGGATCTTGTCGGTATCGGCAAAGACCTGCGCCAGGGGCTTCTTGTGGCTGACGCGGTCCCACGTGTACAGACCCGCCGTGACGATCTGGCCGCGCTGCTTGGCCTCGTGTATCGCCTTCGCATAGCGTGGGGCGGCGTCGGGGCTGGCGAGCTTGTAGTTGGTGAAGTTCAGGAAGTCGTAGTCCACGCCGTAGATGCCGACCTTGGTGAAGTCAAGGGCGGGAGCGACCGGGGCACACCAGGCGGACAGAGGGAAGAGCGTCAGCAGGAGGAGGCTGCGGGCCAGCATGGTCTCACCTCGCTAGTGGCTACGCAACTTCGCCCGGCCGGCGCCGGCGACCTGCGCGACGGAGGGGAGGCGCGAGGCCATGGCGAACCGTGCGCCAATCCACACCCCCGAGGTCACCATGGAACCGCTGAACCGCTTCCCGACGATGATGCAGGACTACTTCATGGCGCGTGTGCGCCAGAGCGAGCGCATCAGTGAGGCGCTCAAGTTCGGCCTCCAGAGCAAGCGCGAGGTGCTCGCCTACCAAGAGCATGTGCGCGACCGCATCCGCTCGATCATCGGCCCGCGCCCCCCGCGCGTGCCGTTCCATGTGCGCCAGACCGGCGAGTTCGAGCGTGAGCACTACCGCGTCGAGAATCTGATCTTCGACACGCGCCCCAACTTCCCCGTCACGGCCAACCTGTATGTCCCCAAGGGCCGCTCGCTCCCCGCGCCGTGCGTGCTGGGCGTGTGCGGACACAGCCTCAACGGCAAGGCCGAGGCGAACTACCAAGCCTTCTGTCAGGGCCTGGCGATCAAGGGCTATGTCGTGCTGATCTTCGACCCCATCGGCCAGGGTGAGCGGCTGCAGTACCCCGTGGGGACTGTCCCCGCAGGGGGCTGTCCCCCTGCCGGACAGCCGCACAAGTCACGGTACAACGGTACCGTCGGGGATCACATCCAGTGCGCCAACCACATGGGCCTCCTGGGCGAGTGGTTCGGCAGTTGGCGCATCTGGGACGGCGTGCGGGCGCTGGACTACCTGCTGTCGCGGCCCGAGGCGGACCCGCACCATGTCGGCCTGACCGGCAACTCCGGCGGCGGGACGATGACGACGTGGCTCCTGGCCGCCGACGAGCGGTTCACGATGGGCGGGCCGGGCTGCTATGTCACGACCTGGCGGCGCAACCTGGAGAACGAGCTGCCCGCCGACAGCGAGCAGGACCCGCCGCGGGCGCTGGAGTTCGGGCTCGATGTGGACGACTTCCTGTTCCTGCACGCCCCCAAGCCGCTGATCTTGCTGACGCAAGAGTACGACGCCTTCGACAACCGCGGCTCCGAAGAGATCTACGCGCGGCTGCGCCATCTGTGGAAGCTGCTGGGGGCCGAGGCAGACGTACAGATGTTCACCGGCCCCGGGCCGCACGGCTACTACCCCGAGCTGCGGGAGGCCATGTACGGGTTCTTCAACAGGCACTGTGGCAGACAGCGCGAGGGCAGCAAAGAGCCCGACCGCGAGCCGGAGGCTGACGAGGCCCTGTGGGCCACCCAGAGCGGGCAGGTATGGGAACTGGGCGCCGACAACGTCCCGGCCTTCACCGCCCGCAAGGCCCAGGCCCTGGCGGCCAAGCGCCAGCCACTGTCCGGCGAGGCGCTGAAGAAGGAGCTGGCGAAGGCGCTCGGCCTCGGGAAGGGCGTGGGAGCGGTCACCGACCGCGACCCGTCGCGGTCGGCGAAAGCTCTCGCGGTCCCGCCCGACTACCGCATCCTCATCTACGGCCCCGGCAACCGCGAGTACGGCGCCACGCCCACCTGGTACAGCGTCGAGACGCAGCCGGGCATCCAGACGGTGCTAACCTGCCTGGACGAGCGCTCGTGGGTGTGCCGCATCGCCCCGGGCAAGGAGACGACCCTGTATGTCCCGCACCTGTCGGCCGATGAGGACCTGCGGGAGGAGCCTCTGGCGCAGAGCCTGGTCAAGCAGGGCCGCCTGTTCGCGATGGATGTGCGCGGCCGGGGCGAGTCGCGCCCGAACTCCTGTGGCGGCAACTACCTGACCCCGTACGGCTCGGATTACTTCTACGCCTACTTCTCCGAGATGTACGGGGAGAGCATGTTGGGGCGGCGGACCTTCGATGTGCTACGCGTGCTCGACTTGCTGGAAAGCCGGGGCTACCGCAAGATCCACCTGGCCGGCCGCGGGCTCGGCTCGCTGCCGGCGCTCTTCGCGGCGGTGTTGCACCCGCGCGTGGGCACTGTGACGCTCAAGCACGCGCTACTGTCCTACCACGAAATGACCCAGGACGAGGACTACAAGTGGCCGCTGTCGGCGATGGTGTGGGGGATCCTCAAGAAGCTGGACCTGCCGGACTGCTACCGGGCGCTGGGCAAGCGCCTGACGCTGATCGAGCCATGGAGCACACGCATGGAGCCGCTGCCGGCGAAGGAGGCCAAGCGGCGGCTGAAGGAGCTGGGGGCGGGGTAGAGATAGCGGAGTCGCGGGGTGTCCGGAGGACGGGGCCCCGCGATGGGCAGCAAACGAGTCACGGGGTGTCAGACTGCGTCTGACACCCCGTGACTCTTCACGCTTCGCGAACTCGACGCGCTACTTGGCGCTGAGGTACTCGTTGATCGCCGCGGCGGCCTTGCGGCCGGCGCCCATGGCTTCGATGACCGTCGCCGCGCCGGTGACGATGTCGCCGCCGGCGTATACGCCGGGGATGTTCGTGGCCCCCGTCTCCTCATTGGTCACGATGTAGCCGCGCCGGTTGAGGCCCAGGTCGGGCGTGGTGCTGGAGATCAGCGGGTTGGCGCCGGTGCCCACGGCGATGATGGCGACATCCACCGCCATCTCGTACTCGGAGCCCTCGATGGGCACGGGACTGCGGCGGCCGCTGTCGTCCGGCTCGCCCAGCTCCATCTTCTGAATGACCGCCCCCCGCAGCCGCATGTTGTCATCCCCCAGGAAGGCCACCGGGGCGGACAGGAGCTGGAACTCGATGTCCTCCTGCTCGGCGTGGTGGACCTCCTCGATGCGGGCCGGCATCTCCTCCATGGTGCGCCGGTAGACGATGATGGAGCGCTCGGCGCCCAGGCGCTTGGCCGTGCGCGCCGAGTCCATGGCCACGTTCCCGCCGCCCACGGTGATGACCGTCTTGCCGCGCATGACCGGCGTGTCGCCCTCGGGGTCATAGGCCCGCATCAGGTTGGCGCGGGTGAGATACTCGTTGGCCGACAGCACGCCGATGAGGTCCTCGCCCGGCACGCCCAGGAACTTGGGCAGCCCGGCGCCGGTGCCGATGAAGACCGCGTCATACTCGTCCAGCAGCTCGGGGATCGTCTGGATCTTGCCGACCACGAAGCTGGTCTGGAAGTCCACACCGAGCTTCCGCAGGTACTCCACTTCCTCGCGGACGATGGCCTTAGGCAGGCGGAACTCCGGGATGCCATACACGAGCACACCGCCGACCTCGTGCAGCGCCTCCATGACGACGACCTGGTGGCCGGCCTTGGCCAGGTCAGCGGCGCAGGTGAGGCCCGAGGGCCCCGAGCCGATGATGGCGACCTTCTTGCCGGTCGCGGGCGCGGCGGGGGGCACCTCCACCTGACCGTGCTCACGCTCGTAGTCAGCCACGAACCGCTCCAGCCGACCAATGGCCACGGGGTCTTGCTTGACGCTCAGGACGCACTTCTCCTCGCACTGGGTCTCCTGCGGGCAGACGCGCCCGCAGATGGCCGGGAGCACGTTCGTCTCCTTGATCTTCTTGGCCGCGCCGCCGTAGTCGCCCGCCTTGATCAGACCGATGAAGCCGGGAATGTCCACCGCGACGGGGCAGCCCTCGACGCACTTGGGCTTCTTGCAGCCCAGGCAGCGCGAGGCTTCCAGGTCGGCGGTCTCCGGCGCATACCCGAGGGCGACCTCATCGAAGTTGTAGATGCGCTTGTTCGGGTCCTGCTCGGTCATCGGCTGGCGCGGGACGCGCTCTTTGGGACTCATGGTTCGGGCTCCTGGTAGGGGAAACGTAGTGGCGCGATTCATCGCGCCGAACCCACGGCTGGCGCAATGAATTGCGCCACTACTCCTTCTGCGGCAAGTTCAACTTGCACGAGTGCTCGTACTGCAGCCGCGCCTCGCCCTCGAACTCGCGGTAGACCTTCTGGCGGGCCATGAGCTTGTCGAAGTCCACGAGGTGGCCGTCGAACTCCGGGCCGTCTACGCAGGCGAACTTGCGCTCGCCGCCCACGTCCACGCGGCAGCCGCCACACATGCCCGTGCCGTCCACCATGATGGGATTGAGGCTGACCATCGTCGGGATGGCCAGGGGCTTGGTCATGTTCGCCACGGCGCGCATCATCGGCGCCGGGCCGATGGCCAGGACAAAGTCCACCTGGCCGTACTCGCCCAGCAACGTCTCCAGCACCGCGGTGACCATGCCGTGATGGCCCAGCGTGCCGTCATCGGTGCAGATCTCTACGCGCTCGCAGAACTTCTCCAGCTCGTCCACGAGAATGACGGCTTCCTTCGTGCGCGCGCCATTGATCGCCACCACGCGGTTGCCGGCCTCGGCCAGGGCCCGCGCAATCGGCACTACCGGGGCCACGCCATAGCCGCCGCCCAGGACGATGCACAGGCCGAAGTTCTCGATGTGGGTAGGCTTGCCCAGCGGCCCGGCGATGTCGCTGACCGCCTCGCCGACCTGGAGCTGGGCCAGGCGCATGGTGGACTTGCCGACGGCCTGGAAGACGAGGGTGATGGTGCCCTCCTGCGGGTCGGAGTCCACGATCGTCAGCGGCACGCGCTCGCTCTGCTTGTCCACCATGACGATCACGAACTGGCCCGCCTTGCGCTTGCGGGCGATGAGCGGCGCGCGCACGCGAACCAGGTGGGTGTTGGGGGCCAGCTCTTGCTTGGCGACGATCTCGTGCATGACGAACTTCCTTTCAGCGGTGGTGCGCCCGGCCTCCGGCCGACGCCCCCCCCGGAGGCCTGCGGCTAATTCGTCGCGCCCCCGGCAATACCTGCGACTATGGTGCGAGATTCTGGAGCTTCACATTGTCCAGGTACAATACGGTCTTGCTCGTGGCGTTGCTGACGAAGCCCACCCAGGTGAGCTTGTTCCACTTGGCGTCCACACAGGGGAGGCTGAACTGCTGCGGCTGTCCGCCGGGGAGCGTCACCGTGAGCTGGTAGTGCCCGTCCGCGCCGGCCCCCAGCTTGGCCGTGACCTCGATATGGCACCACTGCCCGGTCGGCAGCGCCATCAACTCCTTGTCCCGCGCGTAGAGCTTGCCGTCCGCGAACTTGAGGCTCGGGCCGATGACGTAGGGGCTGACCGACCAGTCACGGTACTCCTGCCATAGCTCGGCGCCAGGCTCCAGCCGCACATCATAGCTGCAGGTGTACGCCCCGGCCTCGTAGCGCGGGCCGTAGACCAGATGCGGGTCGAAGCTGTGAGCGAGGCCCTCGGCATCGGTGAACTTCAGGCTCTTCGTGCCGGCGGCAGCCGTCTCGTCGGTCACGAGGATCGAGTCGCCCTTGCCTTCCAGATTGAGCGTTCCCTCGGCCGGCTGGGCGCCGACGGGGGCGGCCTCAAAGTCCTCGTTGAGCACCAGCGGCGGCGGCGGGGGCGGGTCGGGGGCCATCTGCACCGGCGCGTAGTGTCGCGGCACGCGCTTCGTCCAGTCCGGGTCGCCGTAGAGGCCCGCCTGCTTGTAATCGAAGGGCTTGAAGCCGAGCTTGAGCGCGGGCGAGTCGGCCGCGAGCGTGAAGTCGAGGTTCGCCACATCGCGGAACATCGGGTCAGCAATGACCGAGTGCTGGTCCTGGCCGAGCGCCTGCCAGTCGGCGAAGCTCAGGCCGCAGAAGTCGAACGGGCCGCCGCCCTCTCTCCAGTACACATTGCGGTCGAAGCGCCACTGGCGCTTGCCCGGCGAGGTCTGCCAGAAGAGTGTGCCGGTCGTGAAGTAGACGATGTTGCTTTCGAAGGTGTAGGGGACGTGCTCTTCCTCACGGGCGTAGGAGATCTGGCGGTCCTGGCCGTTGACGAGGATGTTGTTGCGCACGATGTTCTCGCGCCCGTAGTGCTGGTGGTAGGTGGAGTCGCGAGTGTTGTAGACGAGGTTGTTCTCCATCGTGATGTGCGTGGAGCCCTCGTCGTTGTACAGGCCCAGGCCGGCGGCGCCGAACTTGTTCCACGACATGATGTCATGGATCACGTTGCTGCTGACCGAGGCGCCGTCCTGGATCCCGAGGGTGTATACGCCCCCCATGTCGCTCATGACGCCCCAGCCCAGGTGGTGGATGTGGTTGAACTCCGTCCTGTTACGTTTGCAGATGGTGTCGCGGTAGCCCCAGCTCCACCCGACCGAGACGCCTGTGTAGTACAGGTCACTGATGTCATTGTGGGTGACCTGGTTGTCGCTGCTCTGGCCGATCCACACGCCGACGGCGCCGGGAAAGGTCCGCCCGCCGGCGTGGATGAGGTTGTTATCCGCGACGCAGCCGTGCGTCTGCAGCGCCTCCTTCGACTGGATCAGCGTCTCGCCAATCTTGATACCCCCGGCGCCGAGGTCGAAGAACTCACTCTGCGTCACGCGGCAGTTGCGGCAGCCCCGCCGGAACCACAGCCCGTACGTGCCGCCGGTATGGGCGACGTAGAGACGATCAAAGGTGACATTGCGCGCGCCATCCACCATGATCGCCGCGGGCACGCTCACCGCTGCCTGTCCGTCCCCATGGCCCTGCGGCTCCAGCGTGTGTGCGGTGTAGAAGAAGTCCAGGCCGCGCAGCGTGACATGCTCGACATACAGGCCCGCCTCCGGGTCGCCCTGCACGCGGATGAACTCGGGGATGACCGGCGCCACGACCGTGGCGGTCGTCATGTCCGTGCCGGGCAGGGGCATGACGCTGAGTGTGCCGTCGCGGTCCAGGTACCACTCGCCCGGGGCATCCAGGGCCGCGCGGAAGTTCTCCAGATGGTAGCGGTGGTTCACGCCGAGCCACTGGAAGGCCCAGGGAGCGTTGCCGGTGGTGATGACCGCGCCGGTCTGGAGGTCTACAGACTGCAAGCGATGGCGCGCCGTCTCCCACGCGTGGTACGATACCAGTGTTACGTCGTTGAGGCCGTTCTGGGGAACGTCGGCCAGGCAGGCCACGTCCCCGGGGCGGGCGTAGAAGGCGCGGCGGCTCATGTCCACCTGCTGCCCGGTGACCGGGTCCACGCCGAAGGGCATCTTCTTCCACACGTACAGGTAGCGCGGCTGTGGGGTCTCGCCCGGGTCCTCGGCGTTCGGCGTGCGGGCGCGGATCATGCGCCGGCCGTTGATCCAGAGCTGCTCGAAGTAGTAGTCGCCGGCGGCCACTCCGGGGACCGTCGCCTGCCACACGCCCCCCGGCCCGGGCTTGAAGCCCGTGATCTTGCGCCCACCGGGGAAGATGGACCGGTAGGGCACGCCCTGATAGGTGATGGGGGCCTGCTCCGTGCCGGAGTCCTGCGGTTCGAGCACCAGCGGCTCGGCCATGACGTACGCCCCCGGGCTGATCCTGACCGTCACTGGTTCAGTCAGGGGGCCCTGAACCTTGAGGCGGCGGACAGCGTCCCGCGCACCTGTCAGTGAGGCCACCGGGCCATCGGTCTTCTGACGATTGGCGGTCTGCAGCTTCCCCGACCAGGCATCGTTGCCGTCGGGAGAGACGTAGAGGGTGAGGCTGAAGGCGGGAAGGCACAGGGGTATTGCCACCAAGCCGAGCAGGAGACGGACGTAGTTGGTCTGCATGGGAGATCACCGTTGGCTGGGCAGAGGTGACGAACTGGACGAGACAGCAAACCCCTCCCTTCAGGGAGGGGTCGCCGCGCAGCGGCGGGGGTAGGCAGTCTTGTGTACGGCGTCCTACCCCCCAGCCCCCTCCCTATAGGGAGGGGGGGAGCTTCAGCCCTCCTCTGCGGGGAGGGGGAGACGGCCTTACCCCTCCCCCGTGGGGAGGGGTCGCGCCGTAGGCGCGGGGGTGGGTGGCCTTACGGCACCAGCACCACGTCACAGGCCATGATCGTGCCCAGCCGCGCGTTGGCCGGGACGCCGTGGCTGCCGATGCTCAGCGTGTTCAGCTTCGCCAGGTCCAGTTGCCCATTGTCGTCCTTGGGGCCCCAGGTGGCGTTCTTGAACTCCGACAGGGGGATCGTCATCTCGGCCCAGTTCGCCGGCACGTCGCTCGGCTGCTTCTCCACGAAGTAGATCGGGCCGCCCTGTTCGGAGAACTGGATGAGCAGCCGCATTCCCTGCGGAATGTCGCCCTTGATCTGGAAGCGGAGCGCCTTGTAGCCCTCCAGGTCGTCGGCGATGATCGCGGTGCTGGGGCAGGCGAACATGTGCTTGCCGGCCGGCACGTCGAACTCGTACTTGAAGCAGGTCTTGCCGCCGGGGCCCTCGGCCGGGGCGCTGATCGTCGTCTTCGCCGCCGGGTCATGGCTGTCGCCGAACTTGGCGGCGACGTTGATGATCGCCACCGGCTCTGTGGGCACGACCGGGATATCCGTCAAGCGTACGCCCGTCACTGCGGCGCTACCCGCGGCGGGACCGTCAAAGATGAAGCCGACCCAAAGGCGCTTGACGTTGCCCCACTCGAGTTGGCCGCTGGCATCCGTGCTGAAGGCCGTCTGGATGAGGCCCGCCGTGGACACGCGGCCCACACCCGCCCCGTCGGTCTTCACCGACCGGGCGCCCACCTTGTACCAGCTCCCGCCGTCGCTGTCCCAGGCGATGACCGCCAGGCGCGGGGCCTCGCCGGTCGTGACAGACACCTGGTACTTCACCTCGGCGGCCAGGGCCCCGGAGAGATTCCCCGCCGGAGCGCCCTCCACGGCCAGCAACCGCCGCTCATCGCCGGTCTTCTTGAAGGCGAAGGTCACGCCGCCCGCGGCGGTGGAGGCCTTGGCCGCGAAGCCGGACGTAACCGCGGGCTTCAGGTTCTGCAGCGGCACATCCACCGCGGCATAGGCGGTGGTGACGGCCAGCAGCACCAGCACAGCGAGGATCGTCCTGAGCATGGCTATCAACTCCCTGAGCGCATGGTTGGCGACCTACTTCTCGTTGCGCAACTGGATGTTGTCCAGGTAGAACGCCGTCTTGTCCGTGGCCGAGCTGCTCCAGCCCACCCACGTGAGGTTCTTGAAGCCGGGGCCGTTGTCGAACTCGAGGGACTGCGGCTGACCGCCGGGCAGTGTCACCTGCAGACGCCACTTGCCGTCCACGTCCGACCCGACCTTCGCCGACACCTCGACATGGAACCACTCACCCACCGGCAGGGCCAGCACGTCCTGGTCCGCGACCCGCAGCTTCCCGTCCCTGATCCAGAAGGACGGGCCGACGCGGTAGGGGTTCACGTCCCAACTGCGCCACTCGTTGTACATGACGACGCCGGGCGTGATCTGCATGTCGACGCTACAGATGGCGACGCCGCTCTGATAAGCCGGGTGGTAGGCGAAGTGGGGGTTGTACTCGTACTGCAGGCCAGGCGCGTCCACGATCTTGAGGCAGTGCTTGCTGCCCCCGGCGCCCCTCTCGTCGGTCACGCCGATGCTGTCGCCCTTGTTCTCGGTAATACAGGTGCGGGCATCAGCCGGCTTGGCGCCCACAGGGGCCATCTCGAAGTCGTCGCTCACCACCAGCGGCGGCGGGGGCGGGGGCTCGGGCGCGAACTGCACCTGGGCGTACTTGAAGCTCCGGGCCAGCGCGGCCCACTTCGGGTCGCCGTAGACGCCGGCCTTGGTATAGTCGAAGGGCTTGAAGCCCAGGTTCAGCGCCGGGGAAGCGGGGCTGAGCGTGAAGTCGTAGTGCTCGGCGTCCTTGAACAGTGGGTCGGCCACGATCGAGCCCTGTTCCTGCCCCTGCTTCTGCCATTCGTCCAGCGTGAACTCGTGGAACATGACGGGCTGTTTGGAGGTGACCCAGTAGCAGTTGTTGCGGGTGATGAACTTCAGGTTGCGCCAGTTGCCCCGCAGCAGGTCGCCCTCCTTCCAGTACACGATGTTGTTCTCGAAGGTGAAGGAGATGTGGTCCTCGACCCGCGAGCGCTGCAACTGGCCGTTCATGCTGAAGGCCAGGATGTTGTTGCGGACGGTGTTCTCCTCGCCGTAATGCTGATGGTAGGTCCCGGTCTTCGTGTTGTAGACCAGGTTGTTCTCCATCGTGATATGGCTGCTGCCCTCGTCGTTATACAGCCCCCAGCCACCCCCGCCATAGCGGTCGTAGGAGTAGACATCGTGGATGACGTTGTTGCTGACGGTCGTCCCGTCGGAGATGCCCAGGGTGTAGACGCCGCCCATGTCGCTGAGCACGCCCCAGCCGAGGTGGTGGATGTGGTTGAACTCGATCTTGTTGCGCTGGGCCAGCGACCGGTTGTAGCCCCAGCTCCACCCCGCCGAGACACCCGTGTAGAAGAAGTCGCTGATGTCGTTGTGAGTGACGACATTGTCGGCGCTATGGCCGATCCACACGCCGTGCGCGCCGGCATGGAGGCGCCCGCCGCTGTGGATGATGCAGTTGTCCACCGTGACGTGGCCGGTGTGCGTCGTCGGGTCGGTCAGACTCACCCCCCAGCCCTCACCAATCTTCACGCCTCCCGCGCCCATGTCGTCGCAGTAGGTGCGCGTCACCCAACAGTCCTTGACGCCGTGGCGGAACCAGATGCTGTAGAGGCCGTGGTGCTTGATCTCGCAGTTGTCGAAGCTGATGTTGCGCGCGCCGTCCACCATGACGACGGCGGGGACAGTCACCTCCGCCTGTCCGTCCGAATGGCCGCCGGGCGGAAGCAGGTACTGCCCGTGCTGGAAGCTGAGGCCCTCGAAGGCCACGTTCTCGACGAGGAGTCCCAACTCCGGCTGGCCGGCGAGGCGGAGGAACTCCGGGCAGACCGGGGCGATGACCTCGGTCTTGGTCATGTCCTGGCCGGGGAGCGGCAGATAGGACAGCGTGCCATCGCGATCCAGGAACCACTCACCGGGCTGATCCAGCGCCGCCTTCACGTTCTCGATGACGTAGCGCATGTTGGGCCCCCAGTAGTTGAGGGTCCACGCGATGCGCCCGGTCAGGACAACGAGTTGGGTCTTGGGGTCGTAGGAAGCAATGCGCGAACGGGACGACTCCCACGAGTGGTAGGCGACGATGTTGACCTCGTGGAGTTGCTCGGGCGTGAGGCCCGCGAGGCACTGGAGGTCCTCGGGGCGGCCGGTGAAGGCGCGGTTGGAGAGGTCTGTCGGCTGCCCGGTCTGCGGGTCGGGGCCGCCCTTGGGGGCGGAGAGGATGTAGTGGTAGAACTCGTTGGGCGTACGTGCCCGTGTGGCGCGGCGGCCGTTGACCCAGAGCTGCTCGAAGGTCCACTTGCCGGCGGCGACGTCAGGCACATGGGCCGTCCACAGGCCGCCGGGGCCCGGCTTCCAGCCGGTGATCTTGCGCCCCCCGCTGAACACGGGCCTCGCGCCGGGAGCGGCCTCGTAGGTGACGCCGCCATCCTGCGGGCCGAGCACCAGGGGCTCGCCCAGGGCGTACGTGCCGCCCGCGATGATCACCTGCACCGGAGCCGTGAGTGGCCCGGCGGCCCGGAGCTTGCGGACGGCATCCCGCGCGCCCTGTAGCGAGGCCAGCGGGCCGTCCGTCTTCTGCTTGTTCGGGGCGGAGAGCTTGCCCGACCAGGCGTCATTGCCGTTAGGGGCGACATACAGGGTCGCCGCCGACGCAGGCCACACCAGCAGGAGTAGCGCGAGGGTGAACCACCAGGACCCAACAGACATGGCCTCAACTCCGTGCGCGGCGTTCTGGACTGTCCCGGACGGGGAGGTGTTCGCCCCGGCCGGGGCCAATCCCTCTGTGCCCACAGGCCGGCCGGCCCGGCGCGGGCACCGTTCGTCTCGGGAGGACTCGCATGAAGCCTACTCTCGTCACAGTGGCGGCGGCCCTCGTCTCCTATGCGCTCGCCCAGGCCCCGGCGCCCCAGGCCCCCGCCCCGTGCATGGGCAAGATCGCCTCCTTCGAGACGGAAGCCGACAACCCGTTCACGGTCCAGAACACGAACATCTCCTTCACGCGTGTGAAGGAACACGCCAGCGACGGCGAGTGGGCCCTGCGCGTGGTCGCCAAGGGCTCGGACCAGCCCTCCTGGCCGGCGCTCTTCCTGATCCCCAAGACCGAGTCGAACTGGTCGGCGCGGCAGTACCTCGTCATGGATCTGTACGTCGAGAGTGCGGAGGAATTCGACTACGGCGCCCAGCTCTGCATTGAGGGGAACAAGGGCGCCACGACGCAGTCGCTCGGCCGGCTGGGGCCCGGATGGCACAAGGACCTCACGCTCGACGTCCGGGGCTTCGGCTGGGACCTCACCCGCGTGGCAAACCTGTGCTTCTACGTCGGCCGCCCGGCGCGCGATGTGGTCTACACGATAGACAACGTCCGCTGGGAGATGGACGAGCAGAAGCGGAGCGATGGCCGGTGGCTCAGCGTGGCCGACTGCGAAGCCTCCGGCTCGAACTTCGAGACGACGGCCACCGTCACTGCGGGCTCCAAAGAGATCACCGTCGCCGACCCGGGCGACTTCAGGGCCGGGCAGGGGATCGTCCTCAGCCGCGTCAACGTCCGCTACGACAACCCGCGACTGTATGGCCCGGGCAGCCCCTACAGCAAGTCCGTGCCGCTCGCCGACAGTGTCGAGATCCGGGGCTATGACGGCAGCGCCGGGAGCTGGATTGTGTACTTGCTGGAGGTAGACGGCGAAAGCCCGGCGACCTTCCGCTGGAGCGACGACCTGGCGCGCACGTGGAAGGGCAACAAGGTGCCGGTCACGTACGACTGGCAGGCGCTGAGCAACGGGGTGGAGGTGAAGCTCAAGCGGCAGGAGTGGAAGATCAGCCACATGGTATCCTTCGCCGCGCGCGACCAACTCACGACCGTGATCGAGAAGGCGGAGGGCAACAAGCTCACGCTCCGCGACGTCCCCAATCGCTCCTTCACCGGGGCCGCGGTGCGCCACCACGACACCTGGGCCCTGCAGGACGCGATCAACAAGGCGGTCAAGGAGAAGCGCAACCTGTACTTCCCCGCCGGGTACTACCGCCTGGCCGGCAGCCTGCGCGTCGCCAATGCCAACATCACCATCGAGGGACAGAGCGCCGGCAACGTCACACTCGATCTCAGCGACGGAGTCGGCTCCTGCCTGGCGGTGCAGGCTGGCGGCGATGTCACCATCCGCAACTTCACGCTCCTGGGGCATACCGGCCTGGCCGAGAAGGCCGGCTCCTTCCGCATGTCCAACGGCGTGGACAGCTTCTGGGCCTGCGCCCTCAAGAGCTGTAGCGCCATCACCGTCACCAGCACCGAGCGGGTGCTCATCGAGAACTGCCACGCCCGGCGCATGGCCTCGGAGGCCTTCTACTGCCAGGGCGCCATGCGCACCAGCACCAACGAGCCCAGGCAACTGACCAAGTCGCTGACGTGGCTGCGCTGCTCAGCCATTGACTGCGCCGCCAACGGCTTCAACAACAACGACGTCTCCGAGAACATCTACCTGCTGCAGTCGCGCGTGGACGGGGTGGGCTGGCACGCGTACGAGGGCCCGGCGCGGTTCATTCGCCTGCAGAACAACTACGTGCGCAACGCCGGGCCGTTCACCATCGGCGACATGAGCCATCGCGCCGAGGACCTGCACCAGCTCGGCTGCGGACAGGCCATTGTCAGCGGCAATGTGTTCGAGGGCATCGGCCGGGCCGAGGGGGTGGCGGTCAACCACGGCGCGGGCGAGGTGGTCATCTCCGACAACCTGTTCATCAACTACAACGGCCCGGCCATCAACGCCAGCAGCTACACCGTGCCGACTTCGTACCCCTCCAAGAACATCACGGTCAGCAACAACATCATTGACATGACCTGCCAGGGCGACAAGCCCAAGCCTTGCACGGCCATCACCGTGACCGCCCCCGGCACGATCGTCCATGACAACCACATTTACGTGCGTGGGCAGACCGACGCGCGCGTCACCGGCATCGTCATCGGCGAGCAAGCCCTGAACGCCCAGGTACATGACAACCTGATTGAGAACTGCGGACGGGGGATCGTGACCACGAGGCTACGGGGACGGATCACTGAGGCGGCGGACGACAAGACGTTCGTGCAGGACGGTCTGCCCAACGAGTGGGCGGACTCGGACTGCTACCGGGGCTGGCACTTGGTGTGGATGAGGGACGGCAAGCCTGGCGATCAGTCCGTCGTGGAGGCTTTCGACCCCAAGACGCTGCGGTTCACGCTGCGCGAGTCGCGCCCGACGAAGGTGGGGGAGGTTTTCGAGGCCTTCCCGCCCTACCCCACCAACTGGCGGATCGTGGGCAACACCATCACCGGCTGCCTGAGCCCGGTCATCCTCGACAGCTACGGCGGCGCGGCGTGCCGGTTCAGCGGCAACGTCATCACGCGGGGGACAGCGACGTGCGTGCGGGAAGCGGTGGTCGTCAAGGGCCTGTTCCAGATCCTCGGCAACCAGATCAGCGGGTTCGATGAGACCGGCAGCGTCGGGCTGTCGCTCTACCCCGATCCGTTCGGCAAGCCGCTGCCGAACGTCATCCGGGGCAACGTGATCGAGCACTGCACGGCGCCGGTGGGCGAGAGCGAGAAGGGCCTGTGGGAGGCGGCGCAACGCGCGAGCGCGCAGGAGTGAGCGTGTGCCGCCCCCGCGGGGGGCGACACACGCCCTCTAGTAATCCCAGTCCGCCCGCGGCACAGGCAGGCGGATCAGGGCATCCAGCGCCTCGAGGAGCCCCTCCGGCGCCGTCATGTCATCCGTCATCGCCAGCCCGCTCGCCGGCCGCACCCCCAACCATAGCCGCGTGAAGGCATTGACTGTCGTCTGCATCGTCGGCAGAGCCGCGTCCTCGCCCGGGCAGACCGACGACTCGGGCCCCAGCGTCACGACGTACTCCCCGGCCACGCCCCGCCACGGCGCCTCCGCGGCCAGATAGTGCTCGATCGGGTCGCTCAGCTTGAGGTTGAAGCGCACCGGCTTGCCACACAGGTGCGTCTGCGCCAGGCATGCCGGCAGGTCGCAGATGCGCATCTGCCACCAGGCCGCGGCGTCCAGCTTGGTCGCGTGGCTGGACCCACGCGTCACGTCGAGGTTGCGGAAGGGCTGGTGTACCAGGTCCTGAAGCTGGACCTCGGACGGCTCATGCAGCGTGATCGAGAAGACCTGGTCGCCAAGCGACTTGAGCAGCGCCATGAGTTCGAGGAACTGCTCGCGCGTGCGGTAGACGAGGTACCTCACCTCATAGGGGCCGCGGGCGACGTTGCCGGTCGTGCACCAGACCAGGTGCGTGAGGCCGCCATCGGGATCATCGGCATAGCCCAGACCAAAGGCGGTGCCGCTCGTGTCGTGCATGCGACCGCGCGTGAAGGCCGCTGGATGGAGGCTGCCCGAGGCGTGTTGCCGGCGGCGCTTCAGGCGCGCGGCGTGGATGGCTTCCCAGTCGTCGAGCGTCAGGCGCTTCGGCACGCGCGGCGTCACGTCCACCTTGAGCTCCGGGGTCGGGAGCGTGATGCGGTGCTCGTAGGCGCCGGTGCCGAAGCCCAGGCGGTTGTAGAAGCCCTGCTCGAACATCCCCAGGCCCACGACGATGGCGCCGTCGGCGACGCAGTCGGCCACGGTGGCGGCCGTGAGCCGCCCGGCCAGGTGCTGCTTGCGGCCCACGCGGCTCGTGGTCACGCCGGTGATGCAGCCAAAGGGCAGCAACTCGTCCTGATAGCGCACATCCCCCGGCGCGCTGGTCACGAGGCACTCCGCCTCGCCGCCCATCTCGGCCACGAAGGCCTTGCCGCCGTTGGTCCAGAACCAGTCCAGCCCCTCGGCGTCGTCGCTCTGAACCCACCCGACCTCCTTCCAGATGCGCAGGCAGGCAAGCTTGTCCCTGGCGGAATCGTAGGGGCGGTGAACCATGGTGTACTCCTTCGTGCCCGACGGGTATGCGATGCCCTTCGCGGCGCGTGCGGTGTGCTCCTGCAGGAAGTCTCTGTAGACTGACGGAACGATTCCACAAGGGACTGTAGGGCGCTACTACCACGGACACAGGTGATCATCGTGACCCACGCCACGCTCGGCCTACTCGGACTGGCCGCTCTCGCTGCGACGGGCAGCCTCATCAGCAATGGCGACTTCGAGCAAGGGGCCGCCAACTGGTCGCTGTCGCACGACTGGTACGCCAAGCCGCCGGGCGCCGGGCTGTCGCAGGCAACCGTCGTCGAGGGCGAAGGCCGCAACGGCAGCAAGTGTCTGAAGATCATCGGCGGCGGCAAACGCGGCATCGCCATGCAAGTCTTCGCCGTCAATCCCGGCAAGTACCGCGTCACGGGGTGGATCAAGTGCGAGAACCTCACGACCCACGCCACCATCCTGTGTGAGTGGATGAGCAAGGAGAACAAGTGGCTGCGCGGCGACCAGGCCGGCAGTGTCACCGGCACGCAGGACTGGAAGCAGTTCGACACCGTCGTCGAGGCGCCGAAGGAAGCGCGGTCGGTGCACCTCGACCTGCTGACCGGCGAGCCGAACAACGGCACCGCGTGGTTCGATGACCTCGCGATGGCGCGCGAGAAGACGGGCTACCCCTCGCCGCAGCCGCCGCAGATCAGCGCCGAGACGCCGCCGGGGCAGGAGGGCTGCCTGCAGGTGACGTGCGACCCGGAGAGCCTCACCGAGGGTGCGCTGCAACTGCTCGTGTACTGTGAGGAGAAGCCGCTGGCGCAGGTGCAGACGCCGCTGCCGCAGGGCGTTCTCGACCTGGACGAGGCCCGGGCGACGATCCAGTCGCTCGAGGTCGGGAAGACATATTACGTGGCGGCGCAGGTCATCAACGGCGATGGCGAGGCCTCGGCGCTGGGACCGGAAGTGACCGCGCAGGTGCTGGACCGGCAGGCCCCCAGGCCGGGGTGGCTGGACGTGGCGCGGGTCGGCACGACGCTGAGTTGCCGGTGGCAGCCGCATGTGCTCGACGCTGATGTGAGGCGCGTCGAGTTTGTCGTGCCCGGTGAGGGCGAGACGGCCAAGGTCGTCAAGACGCTGACGATACGCGAACCAGCCCTCGACCCGGACAATCCCGAGCTACTGAACCTCGAGAACCAGGTCGCGCAACGGGTGGGCGTGCGCTGTACGGACGCGGCCGGCAATGTCGGCGAGATCGGCTGGGTAGACGTGCCGCCGGAGCAGTCGAGCGCCACACTGACGGACTGCTCTACGTGGCTGGTCGCGCCGACAGAGAACGTCGCTCGTAACGCCGAGCCTCCGGCCACGTCGCCGGCTCTCAAGCCGGTGCTCATGCGCGGGCAGACCAAGACGCTACAGGTCGTCGTCAAGCCGCCGCGCGACCTGCACGGTGTCTCCGTGACGGTCTTCCCCACCCATCAGCGCATGAGCTACGTTTTCGGTCGCGCCGCCTTCGTCAACTACGTTCACCTGGACAAGAACTCCATCGCCACCCCCAAGGAAGAGCTGGTCTGGCCGGCTCCGGGCGACTACCCGGACGAGATCAGCGACGACGTGGTGCGTGATCTGCCCGCCGGCCAGGCCCAACCGGTCTTCGTGCGCCTGATGGCCGGCCGCAACGCCGTCCCGGGCGACTGGAGCTTCGAGGTCCGGGTTCGGTCGGCCGAGGGACAGGTCGCGATCCCAGTCTCGTGCACCGTCTCGCCCATCGCCCTCCCCGACCCCGTCCGCCTGCCCTTCGTCTACTGGTTCTCGTGGGGCGACCCGTGCCAGGAGTTCGGCGTGCCGGAGCGCTCCGCCGACGGTTGGCGAGTGCTGTATCAGCTCGGTCGGCTCATGCGCACCCATCACCAGCGCGTGGTCGTCGTGCCCTGGAGCATGGTGCGCACGTGGCGCGACCAGGACGGCAAGCTGCGGCACGACTTCCGCGACTTCGACCGCTTCATCCGCACCTTCCAGGCCGCGGGCGTGGACCAGCTCTTCTGCCTAAGCCACATGGGCTCGCGCACCACGGGCGACTGGGAATGCCCGACCATGGGCTCGCACCGGCAGTCCGTGCGCGACCTGGCGACCGGCCAGGCGGCGCCCAACATGGACTGCGTGGACTTGCTCCCGGCGTTGCAGGATCACATTGAGAAGCTGGGGCTGCTCGACAAGTTCTGCGTCCACGTCGCCGACGAGCCGATCCCGGTGAACTTGGAGAGCTACCGGGAGCTGTCCGCCCGCGTCCATGCCGCCGCGCCGAAGCTCCCGCGCCTTGACGCCATCCACGTGCCGGACCTGCAAGGCTCGTTGGAGATCTGGGTGCCACAACTGAACTACTTCGACCAGTGGCACGATCAGTACCGCCAGGCACAGGCAGCGGGGAACAAGGTGTGGACGTACATCGCGTGGGTGCCGCAGGGCAAGTTCCCCAACCGCATGATTGATAGCAGCGCGATCAAGCCGCGCGTGCTGCATTGGCTCAACGCGCTGGACGACACGGACGGCTACCTGCACTGGGCGCTGAACCACTGGCACATCCCGCTGACGAGCCTGAACTCGCCAGGCGACCAGTACATCTGCTGGCCCAGCAAGCGCTTCATCGCCAACAGCTCACTGCGCTACGAGGCGGAGCGGGAGGGGCTGGAGGACTGCGAACTGATGTTCATGGTGCGCGACAGGCTCATGAAGCAGGGGCTAACGCGCGCGCAGGCGCAGGCGAAGATGGAAGCCGTCGGGCGGAAGGCCGTGCGCGGCGTGCAGGACTACACGCGGTCGTGGCTGGAGCTCGAGGCCGTGCGGGTGGAGCTGCTGGGGATGCTGAAGTAGCGGCTACGGCACGGCTCTGCTCTGCCTCACCCGGCAATCGCGCCACGAGCACCGGGTGAGGCAGATACATACTCTCTACTTCACCCTCACCACCGTCTCGGTCTCCAACGACTCAATGGCCGCGGCCAGGACCTTCTGGGCCGCCAGACCGTCGGCGCCGGAGCCGTCTATGTCCTCGGGGGCCACGCCCTCGTCCACCTGCTGCACGAACCGCTTGATGCGGTCGCGGAAGGTGTCCACGAAGTCGCGCATCCCGCCGAACAGCGAGGGCTCGGTGTAGACGATCTTCTCCAGGCTGCCGGCTGGATAGAGCGTGACCTGCTTGAAGATGTCCTCGATGACGAAGCGCCCGCCCGTGCCGGCGACTTCGCAGCGCTCCATCGGGTGCCCGCGCGCGATGTCATAGCTCCCCGTCAGCGACCCCACCACGCCATTGGCAAAGCGCATGTTGAACTGCGCCGTGGACCAGATCTTCCGGCCCGGGGCCTTGGTGGCGAAGCACTGGACCGCCTCGATGTCGCCGCAGAAGTAGCGCATGATGTCCACCGTGTGCGGGTGGAGCGCCTTGAGCTGAAAGTAGGGCGAGCTTTCGCGCGGGTTCATGATCCACATGCCCATGTTGATGAACAGCAGGTGGCCCAGCCGCCCCTCGTCCACCCACTGCTTGGCCAGCCGGTGGGCCGGGTTGAAGCGGTGGTTGAGGTCAATGCCGAAGCAGCGGTTCATCCGCCGCGCGGTCTCGACCATCTTTACGGCATCGGCGATGTCGTTGGAGATGGGCTTTTCGCACAGGACATGGCTGCCGGCCTCAAGCGCCTGGATGGTGGGCAGGGCATGGTCGCTGCCGTACTCCTCGCCGCCGGTGGCGATGCTGCAGATGTCCGGCTGCAGTTCAGCCAACATCGTCGGCGCGTCGTAGAACGCCGGCACGCCCAGACGCGCGGCGGCTGCGTCGGCGCGCTCCCGGATGATGTCGCACACGCCCACGAGCTGGGCGAGGGGGTTCTCCTGATGGATGTCGGCATGTCGGTTCCCGATGGGGCCGAGGCCGATGACACAAACACGTTGCATGACTGCTGATGCACCTTTCGATCTGCCGCGTGGGCGGGTGTGTCCTCGCACCCGCAACTGGTCGCGTGGCCGGGTGTGTCCTCACACCCGCAGCCCTCATTGGGCGCGTGAGGACACGCGCCCCCACGCGACATCCTTGCCCCACGCGATCTGCACGGCTGTTTCGCGTCCCGGCCGCCCTATCCCTCCAGCTTCACCGGCATCGGCCCGCCCGGCGTCAGCACAACGGCTTCCGTCTCGGTGCGCGGGCCGAACCCGAAGGGCTCCGTCGTGACGCCCTGCGCCGTCAGGCGCGCGTTCCACAGCTTCGCCTGCAGCCACGGGATCGGGTGGGCCGAGGTAACGACGCCGTGATCGCCCGAGGCGCCCGGGTTGGCGGCGTAGCTCTCGGCCCAGGCGTCGAGGTACTCCGGCTGGCCGAAGCGCATGGCGCAATAGCCCAGCAGCCGCCCCAGCGAGTTCTGGTGGAACATGGGGTCCTCGGGCGTGCAGAGCTGCAGCAGGCGGCCACTGTGCAGGTCGAGATGGCGCGGCTCGCCGTTGAAGTCGTGCTGGTAGCTCCAGCCCATGACGCCCCGATGGTCGAAACGCGCCGCCATCAGCCAGTCCGCGCAGCGCTTGATGCACGCCAGCAGGACCTCATCATCGGGGAACAGCTCCAGGTAGTCCAGGACGCCCTCGGTGGCCATCAGGGCCATCCAGGGCTTGGTGATGTAGCAGCCCCACTGGTGGATGCCGCTGCCGCCGGCTTGGTCGCCGAAGCTGCCGTTGGGCCGCTGCGACTGGGCCACCATGACGGCTCCGGCGTGGGCGAGGCGGCGGTAGTGCTCCTCGCCGAAGTAGCGATAGAGCATGGTGGCGCTGCGGACGTACTTGCCGTCGCGGCCGACAGCCAGGCGCGGCCAGGAGTTCTTCTGCACCCAGTGGGCGTTGTCCACCACAGCCTGCGCGGCCTCCAGCAGATACGGCACGCCCGTCTCCAGGTAAGCCGCGATGGTGCCCAGGACGCGGTTCATGGGCGGGGCGAAGGCATGGCCGCCGAAGCCGTGCATGCGGACGAGCTTGGCCGAGTGGTCAATCGCCACATCGGTGAAGTGCCAGGCGGAGCGTAGGGCGTTGTCGTAGTCCTCGCCCACACCGGACAGGTAGGCCAGCAGGAACATGGCCCACGGCGCCTCGCCCTCCCAACCGGCCTCGCTGCGGCCGCTGGCGGCCGCCTGGGCCTCGGCGCTGGCGTGCCGCGGCAAGGCCCCGTCCTCGAAGCCGCCCTTGACGATGAACTGCCGGCAGTAGTCGCGGCAGGCGTCCAGCGTGCGGTCATAGGCGTTGCTGACCGGCAGGAGCGACTCGGGCAGGAAGTCCTCGCACACGCCATACCACCAGGCGGGCGGCAGGTAGCGCACCACGCGCGGTGAGCGGTCCGACAGGCTCAGCGTGAAGCGCAGCGTCCGCGCCATGCCGCGCGGGAACAGATGGTCCTCGGCATGCCAGATGAAGCTATCCTGGTTGATCTGCCGGCTCCAGTTCCCGCTGTACACCTCGACGCCCATGTACGGCTGCCAGACGAGAAAGCCGTCGCCGTTGCCGTTCCCGTTGCCGTTGCCGTTGCCGTTGCCGTTGCCGTTCTCCCCCTCCCCTGTGGGGAGGGGGCCGGGGGGTGGGACGCCGTCGCCTTCCAGCGGCACGAACTCCAGCCGTCCCGGCTGCTCCGGCGTCGCCAGCCGCGCCGCCTCACTCACATCGAAGCGCACCCCGCCGATCTCGGGGAAGGGCTTCTGCCCGGTCCATTCGCCCTGGTCTTCGGGTTCCTCCGTCACGCGGAAGCCGATCACCGGCACGACATCCTCCAGGTCGGCCCCATCGTCGAAGAACTTGCTGTTGATGTGGTGGGCGAAGATCTCGCACACGCCGTTGCTGTGCAGGCGCGCGGTGATGCGTCCGTTGAGCCAGTTGTGCTTGTGGAGCAGGTGGTAGGCGTAACCCTGGCCGAGGGCCTCCTCCTTCAGGAAGGGCAGCCGCGGGATGACGCCGCCCATCTCGACGAGGCGGCACTCCGGCGTCTCCTCCAACACGATGAGCCGGCAGGCTTCCCACCAATGCACTTCCTCATCCCGGTGCATCTCCTCGTCCCCGCAGTGCGGGCTTCCAGCCCGCCCCAAGCGCAGGCCCATCGCGATCCCGATGGACTTGTCGCCATGGCTGAGCTTCAGCACGTGCCGCTCCCACATGAGACCCTCCTCCTGGCAGCGGGCGAACAGCTCCATCTCGGCGGTCGGCGGCGCGGCCTGGGGAGCGGCGGGGGCGGTCAGGTGCAACTGCTCGGGGGCGGTGTCGCCGCCGTCGGCGATCATGAGCAGGCGACGGGGCGAGCCCTCGGGCTCGCCGGGCCACTGGCCGAGGGGCGTGACATAGGTAGGCTTCCCGTTCAGGGCGGGCGCCTGTGCCGCGGCTCGCGGCCAGGGAAGGGACATGATCCATAGCCCGGCAGGCTCGTCACCGCCGAGACGTGACAGGGGCAGGTCAGGCAAGTGCTGCAAGAGGAGGTCGGCTGAGGCCATCAGGTCAACTCCGCGCAAGGCATGGGTGCACACAACGCGCGGAGTGTTCACTGCGGGGAGAGCGAATACCTGTCTGGCGTGGGTGCGGACCTCCCGGACGCGCCGGCGCTCTACCACCAGGCGATGAGCAGCGCCAGCACCCCCATGGCGGTGAAGACCACGAGCAGGCTCAGTGAGCAGAGCCGTCGCCGGCCGGTCTCCAGCAGCGGCAGACGCACCCAGGCCAGGGCGGCGGCAAGCAGGCCCGCCCCGGCCAGCACCAGCGCGATGGCCCCCGGCCATGGTGTGATCCCGCGCGCGCCGACCCGGAAGGCGACGGTGGCGAGGTCGCCCAGCGCCAGGGCTGTCACAGCCGCCAGGCCCGCCGCCATGGGCGGCGATCCTACCAGCGCCGACGACAGCAACCCCAGCGTGTACGCGCTGGCCAGCAGCGCGACGAAGCAGTGCTGCACCTGACGCGCCTCGGCCAGCCCTAGCGGCAGGCTCCACACCTGCTGCGCCTGCGGGCCCACGATCGCCACGCAGCAGGCATACCCCAGCCCGATGGCCGCAGCGGCTGTGGCGGCTCCGGCCGCAGCCTTCAGGCCCCACACCGCCCCCCGGCGGAGCGGCCAGGAGGCCAGGAAGACCTGCTGGGCGCGGCTTTCGCGGGCCAGGGCCTGCGCGCCTCCGAACAGCGCCAGGGCGAAGCTGAGCACGATGTAGAACCACAGGCTGCTGCCCAGGTCCTGCCCGCGGAAGCGGTGCGCACGCACATCCAGCAGGGCCATCAGCACCATGGCCCCCCACGCCAGCAGCGCGGGCAGGAGCACTTCCCGCAGCTCTTTGACCAACAGGGCCCTCACGGTTGGGCTCCCGGGCCGGGACGTGACGGGGCTTTGGGCTTCTTCCGGGACCTCTCCATCTCGTCCGTCAGCCAACTGTGGGCCTGCACGATCGTGCGCTCCTGGCCATCCGGAGTGAGGGCGACCAGGGTCTCGTCATCGCGCTGCATGACGAACTCGCCGGTGGCCGTCCAGCCCACCAGCCCCCCCGAGGCGAACCCGCCCAACTGGCCGGCGGGGATGGTCCTCATCTGGCCCGAGGCCTCCAGGAGGATCAGCTTACTCGCCGACTGTTGGCCCTCCCATTGCTCCAGCATGAGCACCAGCCGCCGCTCATCCGGCGACCACACCGGGCCCTCCAGCTGACTATGCCACGTGGCGGCGGGGAGGGTGAACCAGGGCCCTACCCGGCCGGAGGCCAGGTCCAGCAAAGCCACCCGCCCCGACCGGGGCGGCTCCTCGAGGTAGGGGCGCTCCCCATCGCTGACCAGGCAGTATCGCCCCTCCGGGGACAGGCCGTCGTCAAGCGGCTCCACCCCGGCCACCTCGAAGCGTGGTCCGCCGTCCAGGCGGAAGAACGTGGTCTTCAGCCAGCGCTTCTGGGTATTGGTGCGATAGGTGACAGTCTTCTGCGTGCGCTTGCCGTCGCGGCCGACAGTGTCCACGGTGCGCGTGACCGTCTTCTGTTGGCTGCGCGGTGTCGGCGTCCAGGTGCTGCTGTCGCCGGCGAACCAGACGGTGCTCTGCGAGAGCGGGTCGGCGCCGATGATCGCGAGGCCCGGGCTGGCCCCCGGTGGCCGCCAGGGCAGCTTTGCCTCCGTAACCGCGCCCGAGGGCACGGCGATGCGCTTGAGCACCTCGCGGTACGGCTGCTGCTGGTGCTCGCGCACGAGGATGGCGCTGTCGTCGGGCAGCCAGGTCACCAGCCAGGGCTCGTAGCGGGGCGGGGTCACCTGGCCCATCTCGCGCCAGGTGCCAACCTCGATGATCTGGCCGCCGATGAGCAGGTACTTCCCCTGCGGTGAGGCATACAGGCGCTCCCCCCCGGTGTAGACCGGTTGCGCGGCGGGTCGGGCAGCCTGCGTGTCCAGCACACTCCACTGCACCTGGCCGTTCGCCGAACTCCAGGAGCGCGTGAGCATGCGGCCGGGCCCGCGGGTCACCGTCTCGATCTCATTGCTGAGCAGCAGTCGCCGGCTGTCCTTGAGCCAGCAGAGCTGACGCACCCTCTGGCGCGACAGCCGGCGCAGCTTCGTGCCATCGGCGTTGACCAGCCACACGCCCTGCCCGAGCATCCCGTCCGCGAAGGCGATCTGGCGGCCATCGGGGCTCAACTGGGGCTGCATGACGCCCTGCGGTGCGGGCTTGCGCAGCACCACGGAGGCCACACTGGCGAGGCTCAGCAGAACCGCCACGGGCAGAATCAGGACCGTCGCGGCCAGCAGCCCGCGCTTGGCCCGCCGGCCGTAGTCCAGGAGCGGCGCCGTCGTGAAGGCATACACCGACGACGCGAGCAGGGCCACGACGGACCACAGCCAAAATGCCAGCGTCAGTTTGAGGGAGAGCCGAGGGTCCAGGTCCATGCGCGAGAAGCGCAGCACCGTACCGACCACCACCGGGACCGCGGAGATCGCGGCGACGGCGTAGCCCAGAACCAGGGTCAGGCCGAAGGCATACAGCGACGTGCGGGTGATGCTCGAGGCGAAGAACGCCGTGACGAGGCCCACCCCCACCGTGGCGAGCAGCGTGGCCAGCAGCGTGCCGAGCCCCGTGCTCCCGCCCGACTGTGCCGGGTGTAGGGCGGACAACCACACAACGGCCAGGGCGACGGGAACGGTGGCGAGGCACGTAGTCACCACACGCGTCAGCAGCTTGGCGAGCCACCAGCGCGCCCGCGACACCGGCCACCGCCCGCCCCATTCCACCATCCCGCGCCCGCCCTCGCCGGCGAAGGCTTCACAGCCCATGTACGCCACGAACAGCCACAGCCCCATGGTGTACAGGCCGGCCGTGCCCTTGCTCCACCAGTGCTGCAGGTACAGGATGGCGGTCAGGAGGGCCATGAAGGCGACAAAGCCCAGCGGCACCCAGATGGTCTCGCGCAGCTCCTTGCGTAGCAGGCCGATCATGCGTCCCCACCTCGCGCGTACGCCACGAAGATGTCCTCCAGCGACAGATTCTCGACATACGCCGACAGCGCCCCCGCGTCGTGTAGGCGCTGGAGGGTGTCCACGCCATAGTCGCTCACGATCCAGACTTGCTGCCGCCCTTCGTCCTGGCGGTGCAACGTGCCGGGGAGGGTGAAGCCGACGGCATCCTCACCCCCGGCCCCTCTCCCTCGCGCTTCGCGCTCCGGAGAGGGGGGGAACGGCTCGGGGAAGGTGGCGACGACCCGCTTCACCTTCGCCTGCAGGTCCTCCAGCGACGACTGCACCACCAGCCGCCCCTCGTGCAGGATGCCGATCCAGTCCGCCACGCGCTCGACATCCTCCAGGATGTGCGAGGAGAAGAAGACCGTCGTGCCGGTCTCCGCCAGCGCCGCCACGATGCTCTCCATGAACTCGCGCCGCACGAGCGCGTCCAGGCCCATCGTAGGGTCATCGAGGATCAGCAGCTTCGGCCGCGACGCCAGCGCCGCCATGAGCGCCGCCTTGCCCTGCATCCCCCGTGAGAGTTGCCCGAGCTTGCGGTCGGCCGGCAGCTCCAGCCGCACGCGCAACTGCTCAGCCAGCGCCCTGTCCCAGCGTGGATGCACCCCAGCGCCAAAGCCCATCAGCCCCTGCACGGTCATCCAGTCGGGCATCTGCACCCGCTCGGGCACGTACGACACGACCCGCTTCATCGCCACGTCCTGCTTGAACGGGTCGTACCCCATCACACGGATGCTGCCCTGGTCGGGGAGCAGCAGCCCCATGAGCATCTGGATCGTCGTCGTCTTCCCCGCGCCGTTGCGCCCCAGGTAGCCGTAGACGCTGCCCTCGGGCACGGCGAGGCTCACCTCGTCTACCGCCACCACGCGGCCAAAGCGCCGGCACAGGTTAGCGGTGCTGATCGCGGCTTCACTCATCGTGATCCCTCCGTGGCCTGAGCGGTGAACCGGGACGTCCGACGACCCCTGCCTGCCCGGCTTCGTCAGTGATCTCATCAAAGGCCTGCCGCAGATCAGGCAGCGTCAGCCCCACGCTGAGCCCCAGGGCCACTATCCCGCGCATCTTCTGGCGCACGAGGTCGGCCGTCTGGCGGTCCACGCAGGCCAGCGCCTCGTCGGCGACAAAGGTGCCGCTGCCCTGGCGGGAGACCAGCAGGCCCTCGGCCTGCAACTCGCGGTAGACGCGAGCGACGGTATTGGGGTTGAGGCGGAGTTCGGCGGCGAGTTCGCGGACGGTGGGGAGCTGCTCTCCGGCCCGGACAGCGCCCGTGGCGACGGCCAGGCGCATCTGCTCTTTGATCTGCAGATAGAGGGGCGTGCCGGAGTGGGGGTCCAGCGAAAGGTACATTGTACTAGTACAATAGTACAATCACTGGGGCGTTGTCAAGGGTGATTGCGCCGGGGCAGGTTGCGCCGGGGCGTCAGGGCAGCCCGACCCACTCCTGCAGGAGCGCCAGGGCAGCCACGATGTCACTCACCACGCGGGCAGAGACATCGCCCAGTCGAGCCGGATCGCCTAGCCATAGCGGCAGGTCCACCTCTGGCATCATGGACAGGTCATTGCTCGAGTCTCCGACGGCGGCCAGGTGGGTCCTGGGCACCCCCAGGTGCGCCGCCAGGAGTGACAGGGCCGCCCCCTTGCTGAAGCGACGCACCGCCCAGTCCACGCTGTCGGAGTGAACGAACTGCTGCAGCGAGATGGGGTCACCCGGTCCGACCTCCGCGGCGATCTGCTCCGGCGTCGGCGCCCCGGGCCCGGGGAAGGCGGTGACGTTGACAGTGTTGGGCTGGAGGAACACCCGGTCACCATAGCGCTCGGCGACTCGCTGGCGTACGCTCTCCAGGCCGGCGAGTTCGTCAGCCCGAAGCGGCTGGGCGAGTCGCTCGGCCGGCATGGTCGAGCCCAGCCAGATCTCGGCGCCGTTCTCGCCAATGAGGGACGTGTCCATCAGCCCCAGGCCGCGGGCCAGGCCGGCGAGGTAGACGCACGGCTTGCCCGAAGCGAAGACCAGGCGGACATCTGCGGCGACCAGACGCTGCAGGGCCGCCACCACGCCGTCCTGCGGGGGCCTGTTGAGCGGCATGAGACAGTCATCAATGTCGAAGGCGATCAGATGATACGGTGGCACTGCCTGCACCTCGTAACGGATTGGGGGGTGAAGAGGGTGTCGTCGCCCTCACGGAACTTGTCCTCCGAGACAACGGCACTGACCAGGCCGGCAGGGACGGTCTCCGAGCGGGGGTATCTCTCACTGCTCCTGGCGACATACGCGGAGGCCTCGGCTTCGTGGACGTACGCCGATGCGGGCATCGGCCCAACTCGCCGCCCCGGGTCAGATCTCCGGTAGGGCGACCGTGGCACCAGGCTCGTGAGCTTCTTGGCTCGCTCAGCGAGAACCCATAGGGGCTTGCCGCAGCCGTGGACGATGTGGGCGAAGGTGAGACAGCCCAGGCTGTTGGCCACGAGTTCGTCCTGGCGGCCGATCCACACCTCGCAGCCCATGAGGGCTGTCGTGTGCTCGTGCTCCGGCCTCGTCAACAGGTGAGCCAGAGCCACGTCGGGAACGACTTCGAGCGTCAGCCCCGGGTTCTGGAGCTTGCGGAGCCTCTCGAGTTCCTCCACGGCCTGTAGCGTCGGGCCCTCGCCGACGGGGCGCATCAGCGGCACCAGCACTCGCACCTCTCTCCCCGCCAGGACGCAGTGCTGGATGAGCGTATGGACCGGGCGACTGTGGCCGAAGATGACGAAGCTCAGGTCGCCCTCGGCGGGCAGCTTGGCGCAGGCATTCGCGGCCAGGGCCGACAGCGGGTAGTCGCACTGGAAGCACCCCTGGCGTCCCGCGGCCAGCGGAGCAGGCTGCCGGCCGCGCCGGAGCACCTCGAAGCGTCGCCGGAGCAACTTGAACGAGACATTCGCGGTTCTCTGCAGTTCGCTCCGCAGCCAGTGCGGCAACTGCAGTTCCGGCCGCTGCAGGATGATCCCATGGACCAGCCGGCGCATCGTATCGCGAGCTTCAGTCGGGCTGACGTGGCGCTGGTCCACCTCCTCCGTCAGCGCCAGAGCCGAACTGATGGCGTAGTCGGCGACCGCACTGGAGCTGCTGACCACCGCCTCCGGGTCGGTATAGGCTGACGCCCCCAGTAGGATGCAGTCCTGCCAGGTGAAGGCAGGCCGCCCTGCCGACGTCCTGCTGACGTCGGGCGTCACCGTCCACTCGCCAATCAGGGGCCGCAGTTGGAGCAGCATCCGCTCCAGGTAACCCCTGGCCTGGCGTGACACCAGGTCCAGGGCTGGCCCTGTCTGCGTGATGAAGAGGGTGATCTCCCGCTCGCGGCGGTCCGCGCGGACCGCCGAGACCATCTGGCTGCGCATCCAGAAGGCAGCGTCGGCGATCTGCTCGCCGCTGCCCTCGGCCGGCCGGCAGTCTCTGGGCAGCTCGGACGGGAAGCACCGGTCGCGGATGGTCTCCGTCCACGCGTTGGCCTGACCGTAGAGCTGCCAGTAGCTGGCGGGCCCGCGCAGCAACCCCAGGTCACAGGCGTTGGCGAGACGGAAGAGGGCCGCGGCTTCGGCGGCTGCCGGTCGGGCTGACAGCTCGTGCAGGTTGGTGCGGACGTTGTGGTAGTAGCACAGGTCGGCAATGAGCAGCGCTTCGTCAGGGCTCAGCTCCGCCTCGCCGGCCAGCTCGTAGACCGCCGCTCGCGAACGGCAGTGGTGCTGGCCGCGTTGGCTGGCTCGTCCCCCCGCAGACGAGCCCCCGCAGGCACCGGGGAAGCGACTGAAGCGGCCCCAGTCGTGCAGGCAGGCGGCGGCGGCCAGCGCGAACACAGCCTCCCGGTCCTCGCACAGCGGCAGGGGCAACAGGCCACTCAGCGCCGTCAGAATGCCGTTGGTGTGGCGCAGGCCATGGACGGTCGGGTAGTCTGGGGACGGGGTGCCGCTGAAGTGGCGGACCGTCTCTGTGGCCAGCCATCTCAGACGCTCGCGGTCGTTTCCGTCCAACTGGACTGGCCCCAGGCGCTCCAACAGCAGATCGTGATCCAGACGGTCCCTGAGCGAGCCAACGCCATCCTCGCGTAGCCTCTTGGCGAGTTGAGCGATCCCCTTGCCCGTGTCTCCCCCGATCTCATGGCGGTTCAGGGAGGCTACTGCTTGCCACAGCCACCCGGGCGGCAACCCGTTACCGAACATTACCGGGACGACATGACGTTGCTCGGCCAGGGCATGGGCGATCTCCTTGAGCACCCAGTCGGAGCGACGGGTGTCATCCCCGGCGACGACCAGCACAGCCTGGGACCGCGAGATGGCGCGGCAGATCACATCCCAGAACTCCACCCCGAGCGGCACATTGTGATCCATCCAGCACCGGAAGCCCGCCTGCTCAAGCCCGCGGCGCACGTCCTCCGCAAGCCCCGTCTCATCGCGGTTGTAGCTGATGAACACATTGTGTCGGTCCCACACCATGTCCGGCATGTTGGTCCCTCCCGCGCCTGTGCGCACAGCCTGCTCAGTTCATGCCCGCCTACGGCAGTACCTCCCCGTTCACCCGCAGCCACCCGAACCGCAGCGCCACGCCGTCGAAGTCCGTCTCCCGGTAGCGGTTCACCTTCTTGGCCTCGGCCAGGGGGACACTGCGGTCGGGTATGTCCGGCAGCAGCTCGACGGTCACCGTGTGCTCCCCGGCAGGGCCCGACCAGAAGGTCAGCGCCGAGAGCCGCTGGTAGTAGGACCACGGGTCTACCTGCTGGCGCGTGCCCGACACCTTGCCGTCCACGCTGACCCGCGCGATGCCGGTGTCGGGGCCCATCAGGTTGAACGCCCCGACCTCCGTGCCGCGGAAGCGGAAGGTCAGCTTCGCCCCGGGGGTGTTGGTGAACCACACCTCACGGAAGTGGTTGGCGAAGCCCCGCCCCCCGATGTTGTCCGGCGGGAGCTGCTCCCACTTGCCCTCCAGCATCTGCGGGTTGATGGGGACCAGGCGGGCGTTCTCCATGGCCCCCCGGTACAGCGGTGTGGGGAGAGGATGGTCCTTCGCCGTGGCGTTCTTGCTGAGTTGGTCGAGCGCCTGGGTGATGACCTGGGCGTACAAGTCGTTGGCCGCCGCACTGGGCCGCACGCCGTCGGTGGAGAAGACAATCTTGCCCTGCGGGTCCTTGGCCTGCTCGGGGGGCGCCTTGATGATGAGCCGATCCTCCCGCGCCCACTGCGCCACGCGGTAGGCCATGTTGATCCCCGGAATGCCGTAGCGGGCCGCCAGCTTCTCATAGGCGGAGATGTGTGTCGGGTCATTGCCCTCGGCGAGCGCCGCCTCATCGCCGGCGCGGAAGGCGTAGACGAACACCACATCAAGCCCCGGGGCGGCCTTGCGGGCCTGGCGCACAACGCCCTCGACAGCGGCCCAGATGGCGTCCACATTGGTGGTCTGGTCGTCGGAGGCGAAGTCCACGAGGACGAGGTCCGGCTGCTGGCTCAGCACCGCCTGCTCGAAGCGCCACACACTGAAGCCTGACCCGCGGGAGCAGTCGCAGATCGAGGCGTCAATCTCGCTGATCTCGGAGTTGGGGTTATGCTCGCGCAGCCACTTGAGCACCTTGGCGCGCCAGCCATCGGCGTAGTGGATGCCGCCGCCGAAGTACGCGACCTTGACCGACTTGCCGGCGGCGAGCTTGGCGAAGAAGTTGGGGGCGCCATCGCGCGGCACGAACTCCTCGGCCCGGACGGGCTCGTAGCCGGGAAGCTTGAAGAAGCGCTGGGTGGTGAACTCACCGAGGGCGCTGGCGCCGGGGGCCTCCACGATCGGCCACGAGGCCCGCAGCTCGTCCTGGTAGGGGCCGATCTTGTCCTGCGGGATGGGCTTGAAGCCCAGCTTCAGCGCCGGGGAGCCGGGCTTGAGAGCATAGTTGTGCTGGGCCGGGTCCGCGAACAGCGGGTCAGCCACGACGGAGGTCTGGTCCATGCCGGTGGCCCGCCACTCATCCCACGACAGCAGCTTGCCGGCGTCGGGCGCGCGGCGCAGGCTGATCTTCATCTCGACGCCCGGCGGCGGCTGGATGACATTGCCGTCAAACTGGCACTGCCCGAAGGCCTCCCGGTCGGTGCTGTACGAGTACAGCAACTGCCCGCCCTGCCAGCTCGCGCTGCTCTTCTCGCGCAGCCACCTGCTGCCCTCGGCGGTGTAGGCAAAGATATTGCGCAGCACCTTCATCCCGGTCATGCCGGAGGGGTGCTGGATGTCATAGTGCGCCAGCTCGGGGTAGAGCTTCAGATAGGGCGAACCCTCCGTCTGCACGGCCTGGAGCTTCTTGACGATGTCGGGGTAGCATTCCCAGCCATCCCACAGCATCCCGGCGTTGAGCGCCGGGGCGTCCACGACGATGTTGTTCTCCCAGGTGTTGTCCCGCCCGCCGTGGTTGTGCAGCCCGCACATGGGCACCGACCACAGGATGTTGCCGTACACCAGCGTGCCGCTGGTCGGATCGTCCAGATAGATACCCCAGGTGAAGTGCGGGTAGCTGAAGCTGATCTTGCCGTTCTGCACCGGCGCCCACGAGTTGTCTTTGCCGAAGCCCCCGCAGTGGTGGAAGATGTTGAACTGGATCTTGTTGCCGCGCATGGTGAAGTCGCGCGAGCAGTAGTAGATGCCGCCCGTGTCCGCTGAGCCAAGGTTCGTGTGGTGGACGAGATTGTACTCGACCACGTTCTCGTTGCCGCTGAGCGTCATGCCGGCATGGTACGTGTCGTGGATGAGGTTGTGGCTGGCGACGTTGCCCACGCCACTGACGTTGATCCCGGTGTTGTAGGTCTTGGCGAAGACGGCGATGTGGTGGACGACGTTGTTGTCGGCGAAGTTGCGGCCCGGCTCCAGCGTCTTGCGATCGCCGCCGGTCAGCGCGATGCCCCCCGCGCCGGTGGCGTAGACGTCATTCCCCTTCGCGCCCGAGTCGTGCCCCCCGCTGATGCTGAGGCCCCAGCCCCCCGTATTGCGGACGATGCTCTGGGCGATCAGGCTACGCTCGCAGTTGGCGACGACGACGCCCGTGCCGTCGCACCCCTCGATGGTGAGCCCCCGCAGCGTCGTGTACGAGGCGCCGTCGAGCTTGATGAGATCGCCCACGACCGGGGCGAGCACCTCGGCCTTCGCCACGTCGCTCGGCGGCCAGAAGTACAGGCGGCTCTGGTCCGGGTCGAGATACCACTCGCCGGGCGCGTCGAGTTCCTCCAGCAGGTTCTGGACGAAGTAGCGGTCGCCGACGTGCAGGTCGTAGGAGACGTTGCCCTTGACGATGATCTGCCTGTCGTCGCGGTCCACGGCCTTGACCGGGACGACGTTCCAGGCCCAGTCGAAGTACGGGTGGATGCCGACCTCGGCGCGCTCGACGTGGGTCCAGCTCTTCTCCACACCCTCCACGTAGTGGAAGCGATCCTTGATGCCATCGCCATCCACGGCGGCGACGTAGCCCCACTCGCCGCCGTGCGGGTCCTTCGGGTCGAAGTTGGGGCAGCGCGCCAGAACCTGCCGCTCGCCGTTGCAGAAGAGCTGGCGGAAGCGCACCTGCTCCAGCGGCGTGCCCTTCAGGTCGGCCACCATGACCTGGCCCTTCCAGGGCTGGAAGCCGGTGACAGCGCGGCATCCGGCCAGGAGGGGCTTCTCGCCCCTGAAGGCGACGTAGGTAATCGGGGCCTCAGCCGTGCCCGCATCCTCGGCGGTGAGGGCCAGTGTCTCGGTCAGCAGGTAGCGCCCGCCGCGCAGCACGATCTTGACGGGTCCGGCGGCTTTGAGCTTCCGGGCCTCGTCCCGCGCGCGAGCCAGGGTCGCGAAGGGCCCGTCCGGCCCCTTCGGCTCCGCCCGCGTTCCCGACCAGGCGTCATTGCCCGTAGGCGAGACGTACAGAACCGTCTCGGCGGCGTGGCTGGCGCTGGCGACGACCAAGGCGAGCAACACGACAGTCAGGGCACGCATCCGGGCACCTCGCAGACGTGTTGGCAGAGACGAAAAGCCCCTCCACTCGGACGCCCGCGTCCGCCGGGAGGGGCTTCCGGGTGCGACGGACTACTTTCCGCGGCGCGGCTCGAAGACGCGCTTGCCGGGCCGCTTCGTCTTCTGGTAGTTCTTGGCCCCCGCGAAGCTGGCCTCCAGCTTCTCCTTGCCGGGCACCTTGTCGAACCGCTGGTAGATCAGCGTCCAGACACAGTCCTGCTCGGAGTCCACCTCGCACTTGCCCTTGTCGGTGCCGCCGCAGGGGCCGTTGAGCTGGCCCTTGGGGCAGCGAGTGACGGGGCAGATACCGCCGTAGTCAGCGATGACGCACTCGCCGCAGGTGCTGCACCACTCGTGGAGCTGGCCCAGGCGGGTCGTGTCGGCAATGAAGAGCGAGTTGCAGCCCGGGTAGACCGGCTTGTCCTTCACGTTCTCGGTGGCGGCCTGCACGCCGGCCCCGCAGGAGAGCACCAGCACGGCATCGGCGGCCTGCACGGCCGCCTTGTTCTGGCGCAGGAGGCGGCCCAGGTCCAGCACCTGGCACGTCGAATCGGGGATGACACTGCCGGTGACGGTCTTGCCGTGCTCCTGCAGGAACTGCGTCATCTCCGCCACTTCCACTTCGCCGCCGGTCTGGCACAGCGTGGCGCAGTCGCCACAGCCGACGATGAAGATGGCGTCATCTTCCTTCAGCAGGTCGAGTATCTCTTCGCGCGTCTTCTGCTCGGTGGCAGTCATGTTCCAGGCTCAACTCCTGTCAGCGTTTGGACTACCTCACGTCGTCCCAGGTACGGGGCAGGATCAGGGCGATGCGCTGAGCGTCCGGCCCCAGTGCGGCCCTGATCGGGTCCCAGAGCATGTCCTGTCGCTCCTTCTGTGTGAGGTCCTCAAAGGCATCCGATATCACCACGAACTCCGCTCGGTCACGAGGTACCCGGGTGACCCTAATGGTGGCCTCGGGGTCGTGCAGAGCCTGCCGCACAATGCCTTTCACTACTTCCACCAGTTCCTCATAGTCGAGAGCCGTCTGGCTCATGGTGCGGCCTCCTTACGGGCTCTGATTGCCCATCCACGTGACCAGATCGGATGCGGCGTTCACCAGTTGCTCAGCATCTACCCGCGCGCGGTTGGCGGGCGGGCGGTACCGCCAGTCAACCCGCCAGATGGCGCACGCACCCAGATTGGCGGTCATGGTGGTGCTTCGCATGCTCAACCCAGTTGCGTTCCACAGGTCGGTGAGCGAGTGCAGGTCCTTCAGCTTCTTTCCCAGCGCGGCGTCCACATGCGGCTGGATCTGGTCGAACGTGACGCCCGTACCGGGAGCCGGTGTCACCAGGGGGCCGAACCTCCTGAGCAGGAACTCCTTCAGCCCGCACTCCACCGCGTAGCCCGCGAGGTACATTGCCCCGACTAGGTGCCGTGTCATCGCATCGGCGCCGCCAGGATCCAGCGACGGCGGCTGCAGCAGTTCCGCCGCATCCCTGAGCTGCTGCTGGGAGGCAAGCTGGTACTCGGCCTGGGTCTCAAGCTTCGCCATCTGACCCTATCCCCCCACCGGTCCAATCCCCGCCCCGTCCAGGATCGCCGGGACGTGCTTGTCCCAGCCCAGCGGCATCATGTGGATGCCCTGGCACAGCGGCTTCAACTCCGCCACCAGCTTCGCGTGCATCTCGATGCTCTTGGGCACGCGGGTCTCCTTGTCCGCCAGGGCCTCGATCATCCAGTCCGGTACCGTCACGCCCGCCACGTTGGCGTTCATGTACTTGCCCATCATCGGCGTCTTGAGCACCACGACGCCGGCGAGGATGGGGATCGGGCAGTCGCCCAGTCGCTCCATGAAGCTCTCGAAGACCGCCGCGTCGTAGACCGCCTGGGTCTGGCAGAACTGCGCCCCGGCGTCAATCTTCTTGCGCAGCTTCATGATCTGCGGCTCTAGCGGGTCAGCCCCGGGGTTGACGACGCAGCCGAGCGTGAAGACGGGCGGGTCGCCGTCGAGGGCCTCGCCGTCCACCATCTGATCGGGGTTCTTGCGGTCCGGGTAGTACGCCGAGTCCTTGCCCTCCATCAGACGGCTGGCGGCCTTCAGCAACTGCACCGAGTCATAGTCGAATACCGGCCTGGCCTGCGGGTGGTCGCCAAGGGTGGTGTAGTCACCCGTCAGGCACAGCACCTCGGTGACGCCCAGGGCGGCTGCGGAGAGCAGGTCGCTTTGCAGCGCCAGGCGGTTGCGGTCGCGGCAGACCATCTGCAGTACCGGCGACAGCCCGGCCTCCTGCAGCTTGACGCACCCGACGAGGCTCGAGGCGCGCATCACGGCCGACTGGATGTCCGTCACGTTGATGGCGTGCGCCCGGCCCCGGTAGAACTCGGCCTCCTCCACCATGTGCTCCAGGTGGCACCCCTTGGGCGGCGCCACTTCCCCGGTGATGATGAACTGCCCGCTGTCAATGGCTTCGCGAAGTCCCACTGTTCGGCTCCTATCTCGCTCATGTGGTAGCTTCACCTATTCGACAGGGGCGAGCCGATCCCTCCCTCGGCACAGGCCCCCCTCCTGACGCAGGTGAGGGAGCATTATGTAGCGCATGTAGACCCTGACAGCGGGGAAGAACTGGCGCCGGGCGGCACACCAATATGACAGTGCACCAGGCTACAAGCGCCTGACCGGGAGGTCCAGCATGTCACTCGATCCCCTCACCCACAGTCTCTGGCAGAACGTGTTCGTGGTGATCGTCATCGCCCTGACCGTCGGCGGGCTGCTGCTGGCAGCCACGCTGCCCGCGGACGCCGCGGACCTGTCGCCGCTGGGGCTGTATGTTGTCGGCCCCCGCGAGCTACTGGTAGACAGCACCGCCGCGCTCCGCATCGTCGTCACTGACCATCGGGCGCGCCGGTCCGCCCAGGGCGCGCTCGTGACCGTACGCCTGACCAAGCCCGACGCCGCCACCGGCGAACTGCTCGTGAGCAACCGTGCGGACGCGAGCGGTGTGGTAGACGCCGGCTTCGAGGTGCCCGCGGCCGAGACGGGACAGTACGACCTGCTCATCCGCGCCCGCTACGGGGACCACCGCGAGGAGACGCGCCAGCGGGTGGCCCTGCGGGTCGCCAACCAGGTGCTGCTCACGACCGACAAGCCGCTGTACAAACCCGCGCAGATGATCCACATGCGGGCCCTGGCGCTGCGCCGGCCCTCGATGAAGGCGCTGGACGGCGCGCCCGTGGTCTTCGAGGTGAGCGACCCGCGCGGCAACAAGGTCTTCAAGCACAAGACCGCCTGCAATGACTTCGGCGTCGCCTTCGCGGAGTTCCAGTTGGCGGATGAGATCAACCTGGGCGACTACCGCGTGGTGGCGCTGGTCGGCGACGAGCGCGCCGAGAAGAGCATCACCGTCAAGCGCTACGTGCTGCCCAAGTTCAAGGTCACCCTCACCCCCGACAAGGCCTACTACCTGCCCGGTGAGACCGCGAGGGGCACCGTCCAGTGCGACTACTTCTTCGGCAAACCCGTCACGGAGGGGCAGGTCAAGTTGGCCATCAAGACCTTCGACGTGGCCTTCAAGGACATTGCCAACCTGACCGGCACGACCGACGCCAAGGGGACGTGGCCGTTCGAGGTACGGCTGCCGGCCAGCTTCGTGGGCCAGCCCCTGGAGCAGGGCAAGGCCTTCCTGCAGTTCGAGGCCGAAGTCAGCGACCAGGCCGAGCACACTGAACGGGCCGTCGTCAGTTCCCGTGTCGCCGCCGCGCCGCTGGAGATCAAGGCCGTGCCGGAAAGCGGCACGCTCGTGCCCGGCGTGGAGAACATCATCTACGTGCTCGTGACGCGCCCGACTGGCGAGCCGGTGAAGGCCAGAGTGCGATACGTGCCGGTCGAGGGCGGGCCCAAGGTGCAGGCGGTCTCGGCGGCCGAGATGACGACCGATGACCTGGGCATCGCGGAGCTGCACGTCATTCCCGAGGCCGCCGCCGGTGGCGCGGGCCCTACACCCAACGCCCGCTTCGGCCGGGGGCGCATGCCCTTCGCAGTCGAACAGCGCGCCTGGCGCGTTGAGGGCGACGGGCCGACGCAGCCCTGGGCGCTGAAGCTGGCCGCGGCCGCTGCTGACGGCTCGCAGGCCGAGCAGGCGCTGACCGTGCCCGTCGGGAGCGGCAGCGCGGAGAATGCGCTGCTGCTCCGCACCGACAAGGTGCTCTCCCGTGTCGGTGACGCCATCGAGGCCACCGCGTACACGAAGGGGGGCCGAGGCGCGGTGTACTTCGATGTCCTCAAGGACCGCCAGACGATGCTGACGCTCGCGGCGGAGCTGGAGAACGGCCAGGCGCGGGTGCGCGTACCGCTGACCCCGGACCTGGGCGGCAGCATCTGGCTCTCGGCCTACCGCATCGCCCCGAGCGGCGACACCATCCGCGCCACCCGGCCGCTATTCGTGAACCCGGCCAAGGACCTGAACATCGGGATCAAGACCGACCACGACACCTATCGGCCCGGCCCCGACAACATCGCCCAGATCAGCTTCAGCGTGACCGATGCCGAGGGGCGGCCGGTCGCCGCGGCGCTGGGTGTGAACGTCGTGGATGAAAGCCTCTTCGCCATCCAGGAGATGCAGCCGGGCCTGGAAAAGGTCTACTTCTACCTGGAGCAAGAGCTCGCCAAGCCGCGCTACGAGATCCACGGGCTGGGGATGCCCGCGCTCATCGCGCTGAAGCCGGATGCAGAGCCGATCCCGGTCGAGCGCGACCCGCGCAAGCAGCAGGCGGCCCGGGTCATGTTCGCCTCGGTCAAGGCGCCCGACACTCCGATGTTCAGCGCCGACACCTACACCACGCGGCTCAACGAGGCCAAACAGAAGTGGCTCGAGCAACTGCAGCCGAAGGCGCAGAAGATCCAGCAGGCCATCCAGCAGTACAACGGCCGTGAGGGCGGCAGGCATGAACTCACGCCCAAGGACGGCCTGGCCCCGCTCGTGGCCGCGAAGCTGCTGACCAATGACGACCTGCTGGACGTGTGGGGCACCCCCTTTGGCATCAAGCCCATGGACCCCGAGGCCAAGGTGCTCTATGGCGTGATCCTGTGGTCATGGGGTCCGGACAAGGCGAAGGACACCGAGGACGACATGTTCCTCTCGACCGCTTGGAGTTGGACCTGGTTCTCCTCGCTGGAGGACGCCGCGGCGGGTGGTGGGCGGGTGCTGCGGGGGATGGCCATGGACGGCGCCATGCCGGTGCCGATGGTGGCCGCGGCCCCCGGCTTCGCCAAGGGCGCCCGCGGCGAAGCGGGCATGGGCGGGGCGGGGGCGCCGGCGGCGACGGCGGCCGAGAAGCCCGTGCGGGTGCGGCAGTTCTTCCCCGAGACGCTCCTGGTCGAGCCGGCGCTCATCACCGACCAGCGCGGCCAGGCGACCCTCAAGGTCCCCATGGCCGACTCCATCACCTCCTGGCGCCTCACCGCGCTGGCCAACACGGTCAACGGCAGCCTCGGCTCCACGACCGGCAACCTGCGCTGCTTCCAGGACTTCTTCATTGACATTGACCTGCCCGTGTCGCTCACCCAGGGCGACCGCGTGTCCATCCCCGTGGCGGTCTACAACTACCTGCCGCAGGCGCAGAAGGTGCGTCTGGAGCTGACGAAGGCCGACTGGTTCGAGCTGACCGGCCCGGACAAGCACGAGTTGGAGATCGCGGCCAATGACGTGGATGTGCGCTACTTCACCATCACGGCCAAGAAGCTGGGCAGCGGCAAGATCCTCGTGCACGGCACTGGCAGCCGCATGAGCGATGCCATCGAGCGCGTGGCCGACGTCGAGCCCAACGGCAAGCTGATGGAAGAGAGCAAGAGCGGACGGATCGGCGCCGGCGAGCCCGTCAGCCAGACCGTCACGATCCCGGAGGGGGCCGTCGCCGACGCCAGCAACATCCTGGTCAAGGTCTACCCCGGCATCTTCTCGCAGGTGGTCGAGGGTCTCGATAGCATCCTGCGGATGCCCTGTGGCTGCTTCGAACAGACCTCGTCGAGCACGTATCCGAATGTGCTGGTGCTCGACTACATGAAGTCCGTCAACAAGATCAGCCCCGAGATCCGCATGAAGGCCGAGGGCTTCATCAACACGGGCTACCAGCGGCTGGTGTCGTTCGAGGTCAAGGGCGGCGGGTTCTCATGGTTCGGTGACGCGCCGGCGAACAAGGTCCTGACCGCCTTCGGCGTGATGGAGTTCTCGGACATGGCGCGCGTGCACGAGGTGGACCCGAACCTGATCGCCCGCACCCAGCAATGGCTGCTCTCCCAGCAGCAGGCCGACGGTTCCTGGCAGGCGGACAAGCAGTACCTGCACCAGGAGGCCTGGGGCCGCATCCAGAACAGCGCGCTCCCGCCGACCGCGTACCTCAACTGGGCGCTGGCCTATAGCGGCTGCAAACTCGAGGGCGTGAAGAAGGCCGATGGCTGGCTGCGACAACACGCCGACGAAGCGCAGGACCCCTACGTGCTGGCCATGGTCGCCAACGCCCTGGTGCAGGGCGACCTCGTGCTCGGCGGCGCATCGCGGAGCGATGCGCGCGGCGAGACGACCAGCGTCACCAACAGGGCCTTGGACCGGCTCATCGGCATGGCCAAGCGCGAGAAGGGGCAGATGTGGTGGGAGAGCAAGATGACCGGCATCACGCACAGCAGCGGCCAGAGCGCAGACCTGGAGGCCACCGGCATGGCGGCCCTGGCGCTCATCGCCGCCGCCCGCAGCGGTGAGGCCACTGAGGTCCTCAACTACCTCATCGCCAAGAAGGACCCGCAGGGCACCTGGTACTCCACCCAGGCGACGACGCTGGCCCTGCGCGCCCTGATGGCTGCCCAGAAGGGCGCGACGGCCCAGGTGGACGCCCAGGTGGCGGTGGAGGTCAACGGCAAGACGCTGGACACCTTCAAGCTGACGCCTGACAACGCCGACGTGTTGCGGCAAGTGGATGCCCGGTCGGTCGTCAAGCCCGGCGCGAACACCGTGAGCATCAAGTTCACCGGCAAGGGCAGCAGCCTGTATCAGGTCGTCGGCAAGTACTACATGCCGTGGGCGCAGATCAAGCCGGCCCCCGGCGAGGCGCTCGACATTGACCTGAAGTACGACCGCACCACCCTCGCCAAGGATGACATGGTCACGGCCGATGTGACCGTGACGAACAAGCTGCCCGCCACCACGAGCATGATCATCGTGGATCTGGGCATTCCGCCGGGGTTCGAGGTGCAGGCTGAGGACTTCGAGAACCTGATCGAGAAGGAGACGCTGCAGAAGTACACGCTCACAGGCCGGCAGGTCATCTGCTATGTGGAGAAGCTGACCCCGCAGCAGGTCCTGAAGTTCAGCTACCGTCTGCGGGCCAAGTACCCGATCCGCGCCCAGACGCCCAAGAGCCGTGTGTACGAGTATTACAACACGGACCGCCAGGCCGAAGCGCGGCCGGTAGATGTGGTGGTGCAGTGACGGTGGGGGCTGGGGATTGGGGATTGGGCATTGGGCATTGGGGAAGGACGAGGCAGGGCCGGCCATGGTGGCCGGCCCTGCCGTTTGGACCGCGGGCTTTCCAGCCCGCGGGGTCGTACGTGAGGACGGCAAAGGCGCGGGCTGGAAAGCCCGCGCTCCTACGGCTACTTCCCCCGCAGCTTCTGCAGCATGGCGTTCACATCCGCCGCGGCCTTCTTCAGGCCCGCCTGCACTGTGGTCTTGCCCACCCAGATCAGATCGAGCTGGTTCTGGATCAGGTCCTTGACCTGCGACCACTCGGGGATGTTCTCGGCCTGACGGGCATAGCTCAGGGCGTCCACGAAGACCTTGCGGTTGTAGTCGGTCTCAGTCTGGGCATAGGCGCCGTTGAGCACCGACAGTCGCGAGGGCATCTTCTCCAACCGGTCGGCCATCATCGTCTGGGCCTCGGCTGACAGCAGGTAGTGGAACAGCTCCCAGGCCTCGTCCGGGTGCTTGGTGCCCGACCAGATGCCGTAGTTTTCGGTCCCCAGCAGCGTAGCCGGCGCCTGCTTGCGCGGCAGCGGCGCCACATCCCACTGCAGGTTCTTGGTCTGGCGCAGCAGTTGGATGTCCCACGGGCCGGTCATGTACATGGCGATGTGGCCCTGTACGAAGGCGTTGAGGGCCGCGTTCTGCTCGGCGTTGTCCGACGAGGCCGCTACCTTGTGCTTGTAGCGCAGGTCGTACAGGAACTGGACGGCCTCCGTGGCCGCGGGGGAGTCGAGCACGCACTGGCTCCGGTCCTCGCTCATCAGCGCGCCGCCGTTCTGCCACAGCCACGGGTACATGCGCGCGCCCCAGAAGTCTATCACGCAGCCCCACTGGTCCGGCTTGCCGTCGCCGCTCGTGTCCTTGGTCAGCGCCTTGGCGCTCTTCAGATAGTCATCCCAGGTCCACGACTTGCCGCTGGCCGGATAGGGCACTTTGGCTTCGTCGAACAGGGTCTTGTTGTAGAAGAGCGAGTAGACGGAGGTGTAGCGCGGGAGGGAGTACAGCTTGCCCTCGTAGCGGCAGATGTCCAGGATGGCCGGGCTGAAGTCCTGCTCGTCGCCAGCCTGCTTGACGCGGTCGCCGATGTCCAGGAGCGCGCCCTTGGCGGCCATGGGGATGAAGAAGGCTCCGTGGATGGCCATGACATCCGGTCCGGCCTGCCCCGAGATCATCGTCTGCAGCTTCGTCATGGCCTGCTGGCTGCCGCCGGGAGCGTTCTGCAGCTCCACGGTGATCTTCGGGTGCGACTGCTCGAACTTCTTGATGAGTTCGAGGTTGACGGCCTCCTCATCGGGAGGCGTGTAGGTGAACAGCACGAGCTTGGTGCCGGCGCCCTGGCCGGGCCCGGCGGCCGCTCCGGGCGGCTGCGTCGGCTGCTCCACACGGGTGCAGCCGTAGAGCGTCAGGACCAGCAACGGCAGCAGCAACAGTAACCACCAGCGAGACATGAGGAACCCTCCGCTTGTCGTAAGCGCCATAGCGGCGCAGAAGTGTAGCGACTAGTGTCGCGTCGGCGCGCGCCCCCTTGTGCCTAGGCGGCGGCTCAGTACGCGAACCCCGCCACCATGCCCTTGGCGGTCGTGATGACCACCTGAGGCTTTCCGCCGGCCGTCACGCCCATGATCTGGTTCGGGGTGCCGTCCACGTGGCCCCGCAGCGTGGTCTTGCCCTGCGCCCCCAGCTGCAGCACATCCCCGTTCTCCAGGCCGACGATCAGGGCCGGCGCGCCCTGGCTCGTGACCGCCTTCAGCACCGTCGCCGCCACCGGCAGCCGCACGGACCACAGCTTCTTGAGCTGGCAGTCCAGGACCACCAGCAGCCCGGCCGAGGTCGCCACGATGACCTCCTGCTTCCCATCCCCGTTGAGGTCCATGATATCCAGGTCGCGCAGGTTGCGGGTGGGGATCGGGTCGCCCGGGCCGAACTGCGCGTTGTATAGTGGCGCGCCGTCCTCGTCCCACACCGTCACGCGGTTCCAGATGCCGTTGATCTCCGAGACGGCTTCCTTCTTGCCGTCGCCGTTCAGGTCGGCAATGCACAGGTGGTCGCGGCTCATGTTGGCCCAGCCGCCGACATAGGTATGCCCGGCCGGGACGCCGTGGAACGAGTAGTGCAGGTCCATCTTCTTGTTGTTCAGCACGTACACCGCGTGCGATTCCGTCGGCTCCTTGGCGAAGAGCAGATCAGTGCTGCCATCGGCGCGGGGGTTGAGCCAGAAGTGACTGCCCGCACCCCAGAAGGCCGGCAGACGCTTGACCAGCTTGCCCTGCTCGTCCACGATCTCCAGCGTGCAGGCGCTACCCAGGAAGCACTGCTCCTGGCCGTCGAGGAAGACGCCGCTGCCGAGGCCATAGATGCCCGGGTGGGCGCTCTTGAACCAGTACTGCTTGGCCGCCTCCAACACCGCCGGGTCCATCTCCGACACGAAGGTCCACTTCCGCTGGCCCAGCTCGTCGAAGGCGATGAGCTTCTCATCCACGCAGCCCGCCAGCAGCAGCTTGGGCTTGTCCCACCAGTGCAGGTTGCGGATGTTGCCGTCCGTCTCGAAGCGCCGCACCGGCTGCCCCTCGGGGGTGAGCACATGGATGACCTTGTCCGTGGCGATCGCCAGCAGCGGGCCCTGCGAGCTGTTCATCTGCACGATCGAGGAGGCCTTGGCGCCCACATTGGCCTGCAGCGCGGGTGCCCAGGCGGCGCCCTCGGGGGTGACGGGGCGGTTGGCCTCGGCCAGGGCGGCCGTGCGGGCCTGCTGCCCCTGCTGCAGCAGGGCGGCGAGGGCCGCAGCGTTGTCCGTCGCGGGCTTCGCGCCGGTGATCTCGACCCGGCCGGCCTGCAGCGTGACGGTGGTCAGGCCGTCGGCAGTTGTCGTTGGCAGCGCCTGCCCGTCGGCCATCAGCTTCGCCCCGGCCGCGAGGCGCAGTTGCAGCTTCGTATCGGCGGCCGTGACCACGCACAGCTTGCCGCCGGCGAAGTCCCAGTCCGCGTTGACCGGCTGGTCGGCCTGCAGCACTGCCTCCTGCAGGCCCGCCGAGGTCATGTCATGGCCGTAGAGATGATCGGCCGCGAGGAGGGCCAGCTTGGCCCTGTTCTTCTGGAACTCGCCGACGCTGGCAACGCCGGGGGCGGGGAGGGACAGCGCCGCGGCGTTCGGCGCGATCTGCAGGCACGCCAGCGGCGGCTGGCCTTCGGCGCTCTGCGCCAGCAGATAGAAGGCAGTGCGGCGCCCGTCCTTGTGCACCGGGCCCTGCCAGTTCATCGTGATGGTCCCGCCGCCTGTCGTCCCCTGCACGTCGCCGGGGCGCAGTTCGAAGTACGAGGCGGTGCCGGCGCTGACGGCCTGTGGAGTCTTGAGGCTCAGCCCGCGCAAGGCCATGTTCATGAGGTCCACGCCGGGATGAGGCCCGATGACCTCGACGCGCAGCACATGCTGCCCCGCAGTGAGCTTGACCTGGCCCAGCGAGGTCTGACTCTCCACAATGCCATCGGCGTAGCCGTCGAAGTCCTTGCCGAGCGGCTTGCCGTCCAGGCTGAAGCGCACGACGCCGCGGTCTTTGTAGCTGAGGGTGTCGGCGAACAGCTCGCCGCTGACCTCGTTGGCGACCGTGAAGGGCATCTCCAGCCACTGCCCCGGCTGGCGACCACGCAGGAGGACCGCGCCGTAGCCGTCGAGCAACGCGATCATCTCGGGCGTGGGCGGATTGGTGGTGCACTTGGCTTCCGGCGCGCGCCACAGCACCCACCCGGGCAGGTTGACCGCCGAGCCGGGGGCCTGCACCCGCACCGCCTGCTCCTTGGGATTCCACGCCCCGGAGACGACCTGCCATAGCGTCGAGACCTTCATGTTCTGGCTGTCTTCTGCGAAGGTCAGGTCATCCACGATGAGCCCGTACTTGCCGGTGCGGTGGACGAGGGTGCGCTGCCAGGCGCAGAAGGGCATGTTGGGCACTTCGCCCACGGCGGTGGCCATGGGGCCCACGACGTCGCGGTAGCGCAGGGCGCCATCCATCGGCACCTGCGGGGACACCATGCCGTCGGCGCTGGTGAGCACCTGGTTCATGTAGCCCTGCAGCAGCGTGCGCCCGTTGAGACGGTATTCGAGCACATCGTAGGTGTGATACGGGTTGCGCGAGGCGCCGTTATACCCGTCGAGGAGGATGAAGTCACCGCCGGCGTCGGGCGCGCTGCGGAAGCTGCCGTTGAGGAAGGACTCGTCGAGCTTGAAGCCGGTGCCGCGCCCCTGCCACATGGGCTTGGGTATCGGGTTGATGGTCCACTTCCCGACCAGGTCCAGCGGCATCGCGGGCTTGATGGTCTCCTCCGGCCAGAATGACTGCCCCAGGCGGAAGACGTTCGTGTCCATCCCGGTGCGTTCGCGGTAGGTGATCCAACGGCCATCGCCCGTCAGATACGCGGCCTTGTTCAGGAAGTCCAGTGCGGCCGAGCTGAGCGCCCAGTCCGGAATGCGGCCGGAGATCAGGGCCTCCTGCCCGCGGAGCAGTTGCTGCAGCACCCCGTTCTCCAGCGGCTTGCGGTCGCCACTGAGGATCATGTACGTCAAAATCGGCGCCATCCCCGTGTTGTACCAGAAGAGGTTGTCCGACTCGCCGCTCACCCAGGCGTGCTGGTGCAGCGAGCGGAAGTGCAACTGCCCGGCCAGCTCGGCGTGGGCCCACAGCGGGCTGGGGTAGTACTTGTTGAAGTACCGACCAAGGGTGTAGAGCGCCAGGGCCGACCACTGCCCATGGCGCGAGCCGACCGCGCCCGGCGTGCTGTTGAGGCCGTACGTCCCCTTGTCCTGGGGGTGGTTCAGGCGTCGGGCGAAGGCGTTCGTGACCTTCAGCCGCTCGGCGTCGGTGAAGGCCGGGCTCTCCTCGATGAGGTCCCAGAACAGGATCAGCATCATCGCGTTGTAGTGGTACGGCCCGGCCAGCGGATCGCGCTTGTTCTCGATCCGCTCCTCGTCAATCTCGGAGATCTCCTTCATGGCCTGGGCGTCGGGGAAGGCCAGGCGGATGACCTCGCGGGCCTGGAACGGGTCGCCGGTCATGTAGTACATGGCCATGCGCTTGCTGATGCTGTTCCAGCCGAAGTAGCCGACGGAGCCATAGCCCTTGGACGCCTCCCAGGTGTCGTAGCCGTTCTTGAGGTCCGGTCCCGTGGGGGACTGGAGACCCTTGCCCAGCTTCGTCTCCATCAGCCAGCCGAGGCTGAGCGACTTACCCGCGGGCCTGGCGGCCTTGAGGAGCCGGGTCAGGGCCTTGGCGCCCTCGGCCAGACCCACCTCGTCGCTCGCGCCGACGAGAACGGCGCTGAAGCCGTTGCCGTACGGGTTGTGCAGGGAGCGAAGCGAGTAGCCCTCCGGCCCCGGGTACTTCAGGTCCATGAGGCTGTAGTAGGTATCGTAGAGCCCGCAGGAGGTCTTGCTTGTCGAGCGATTGCCCAGCACGATGAGGTTGCCGACGAGGGGCACCGCGGCAGCGGGGTCGGTGTCCCTGATGATCGGCACCGCGACTCCGGTCAGCCCCTTGATCTCTCTTGCGATGGCCTGTGCGGCCTCCTGGCAGGCCTGGCTGCCATTGCTGACGATGCCGATGGCGGGCTTGCCGTCCTGCACCAGCGGAATGGTCGGGTGCATGTCCTTGAGCTTGTCGTACACCGGCGGGACGGGCGGCGGCGGAGGTGGGGGCGGGGGCGGCGGCGGCTCAATGCCCGACACAACTCTCACGTCACTCACCATCACTTTCGGCGTGGGGTCACGGTGGCTGTACAGGTAGATCTGGGCCCTCTCCGTGCCGGGCGGCGCGAAGCCCTGAGCCGTCACCTCGTCCCAGTCGGCCGTGACGCCGGTGCCGAGCGGCACCTGGGTGAACTGGCCGGAGGGCAGGAAGCGGAACTGCAGGTACGCGCCGCCGGCGGGCCGATCGGCGAAGCAGCGCGTCTTCACGCGCACCTCGTAGCCCAGCCCCGGCTTGACGTCAAAGGTCTGCGTGATGCCGATCTCGGCCGCGGGGTCCTGGTCGTCGAGGATGACGGCCTTGCCCTGGGGGGCGATGCTGGCCCGTGCCTTGTCCGTGCCGGCGTACTGCTGCCAACCCACCGGCAGGCCGTTGGCCTGGCCGCCCTGGCTGAAGTCGCCATTGGCGATGGGCACAGGGGTGAGCGGCGCCGCCTCCACGGCGGAGAGCCCGACGATCATCATGACGAGTGGCAAGGCAAGGCGCACGGAATCGGTCACGGGGGGCCTCCACGTGGGTCGTGTCGCTTGGGTTGATATGTGCATGATGGCAACTCGGGGCGCAATAGTCAACCGCGCCCTGGGCGCGCCATGACGCCTGGCGCCTGCAGGGCGGGTGAACGCTTTTGCCGATTTCTTACCGAATGCGTCTGAGGCGACAGCTTAGAATATAACGTTGCTACCTTTGGTTGCTCATGCCATAGAGGGCTGCTGATGAAGCTGAGACATGTCATGCTGTGTCTGGCCCTGACGGTCGCCGCCGCTCACCTGGTCGGCTGCAGGCCGCCAAGCGGCGGGAGCGGAACGGCCGCCGCATCTCGCACGGTCCGCGTGCTCGCCTACATCAATGTCAGCAGCGGGTGTCAGCAGGCAACGGTGGACTTCCTCCAATCGCTGCCCGCCAAGTACCCGGGGGTGCAGGTAGAGCTAGTGGACTTCGGTGATGGTGGCGCGGGTGCGGCCCGCTGGGAGCAATCGGGCCTCAAGTGCATGACCCTGGAGATCAACGGTCACTCCATCGTGAAGTTCCCGGTAGACGGCGCGGCCAAGGTGATGGCGTTCCGCGCCCCGGCCGGGCTCTACTGGACCCACGAGGACCTGACGGCGGCGGTGCAGGCTGCCCTGCAGGGGACGCTGAAGCCGGCCACGGAGGAGGAGTTCCTGAGCGGGGGTGGCTCGGCGCCCAGCGAAGGCGACCTGCGCCAGTACCAGTCACAGCACAAGCCGCCGGCGCGGCAGTAGCCTCACGGGGCAGCAGCACGAGATCAGACGGCCCGCCAGAGCGGCGGGCCGCTGTGTTCCAGGGGCAGACTGTGGGAAAGGTGGCCGTGGCGAAATACGTAGAACTACGTACACAGAATACGCATCAATGCGCATTGGCCGCCAGCCGACACTATGGTTTACTACTTGTGATGAGCGTGAAACGGCGGTGCGGTAGCGGGGGGAAGCCCCCCGTGGCTTCCGAGTTTCGGACCTGGGCAGGGTACCGAAAGATGTCATCCGGGGGGCATTGATGAGCAGCCGCTATGCGGCTGTTCATCTTTTTCTGCCAGCACTTTGCCCGCCCCCTCTCCCTGTCGGCCCCGCCTAGCGGTCGTCTGACTCCAGGTTCAGGAAGAACCGCGCCAGCTCCACCTCGTTGTGTAGCCCCAACTTCTGCATCGCGCGCGACCGATGCGTCTCGACCGTGCGGCGACTGATGAAGAGCTGCCTGGCAATGTCGGCGCTGGTCCGGCCGGTGGCCGCCAGGCGGATGATCTCAGCCTCGCGCTCGGTGAGCTGGTCCAGCTTGCGCTCCTCCGCGCTGGGCACCCCGTCCACATAGGCCGCGTAGGCGTGCTGAGCCAGCATCGGGCTGAGGTGCTTCTCGCCGGCGACAGCCGCGCGGATGGCCCGCACCAGCTCCTCCGCGTCCTCCTCCTTGTTCACGAAGGCCATGGCTCCGGCTTGCATCGCCTCGCGCACGCGGGCCTCGGTGGCCTGCCCGGACATCATGACCACCGGCACCTCCGGGTGCAGGCGCCGGACCTGCTCGAGCAGCCCCAGACCCGCCGCGCCGGGCACGTACAGGTCCAGCAGCAGCACGTCCGGTCTCAGCTTCTCCAGCAGCGCCAGTGTCTCGGGGGCGTTGGCCGCCTGCCCGACGATGTCAATGTCCTGCTGTCCGTCGAGCAGCAGGCACAGACCGTACCTCACGATCTCATGGTCGTCGGCACACAACACCCGGATACCCATCGTGATCCCTATGCGTGCAAGAACTGCCCCCGAGCACGCCCGATTCTACAATCCTCGCCTACATCCTTCAACCCCAACGTGCATGCAGCCCTGGGCCGGCAGGCAGGAAACGACCGTCTCGCCGCGAAATGTCCCTACCACGCGAGGAGTATGGAACATGAACCAGGGCTGCCTGAAGGCCTTTGCTATCGTGCTGCTACTGCTCGGGGTGCTGCTGGGCTTCCTGGGGCTGGTCTTCGCTATCGCCCCGGGGCGGGCCGGCACTGGACTCGTCATGCTGGTGCTCGGCATCGCGATCATCGGCTTTGCGGCCACCCGCCTGAAGGCGATGCAGGCGCTGTCGCCGGAGGGGGTGGAGCAGCAGATCACCCGCGTGGCGGCGGACTCCAACGGCGACCTCACCGTGGGCGCGCTAGCCGGACAGACCGGGCTGCCCGATAGCGCCGTGCGCGACGGCCTCCAGCGCCTCCTGGACAAGGGCCTGGCCAAGATCGAGTTGCGGGACGGCGTAGAGCACTACGTGTTCGCCGGTCTCAAGCAGGAGAAGATGATCAAGAAATGCCCGTACTGCGGCAATGAGTACCCCGTGAGCCAGGCCGGGCGGACCTGCCCCTCGTGCGGGGGCAACCTGGAGGTTCGGCCCCAGTAGCCACGCCCCGGAGGGCGAGCCTAGACGGCGCGGCCGAGCAGGCGGTAGTCGCGGTTCTCGGCGAAGCCCCGCTTGCGGTAGAAGGCATAGGCCGGAGCGTGGCGGTTGGCGATCAGCTCGATGTGGGTGAGTCCCCGGCGCCGGTAGTGGTCCAGCACGTAGTCTAGCAGGGCCGAACCGACGCCCTGCGCCTGGCACTCCGGGGCCACCGCGAATTCCTCGATGGTGGCGCGCACGTCCGCCAGGCTGCTGCAGAGGATGAACCCCTGCAGGACGCCATCACGCTCGGCCACGAAGCACTCGTGCGGGAAGAGCCGCAGCACGTCGTGGATGATCCGCGCGGCGGTCGCTTCATCCCAGGCGCCGCCGTAGCAGGGGGCAGACACGTAGGCGCGCTGGTACAGGCGCGCGCAGGCGGGGACGTCCGCGGCCAGCAACGGCCTGATCGGCACAGCCGGAGACGAGGGTGCGTTCATGGCGGGACACGTGCCTCCGCAGATTCGTCCTTGCATCCCCTAGTGCACCCTGTGCTATCCTAGCAGCCAGGGCGCACACCCAGCACAGACGGAGTTGTCATGAGCACCGAGATCCGCGGGCTCAAGGAGTCCGAGCTGCCGGACCACAGCCGGCTTGTCCACCAGTCATACTACGAGTACGTCGCCAGCGGCGAGCGCACCTTCCTGGCCGACCCCGAATGGTGGCTGAAGGGAGCGCAGGCCGATCCGTACTACCGGCCGGAGCAGACCCGCGTCATGGTGATGGACGGCCGCCTCGTCGCGAGCGTGACCAACTACACGCGAGATGTCTACGCCGACGGCCGCATCGCCAAGGTCGGGTGCATCGGCAGCGTCTGCACTCATCCCGAGTACCGCCGGCGGGGGCTGGTGCGGCAGGTGCTGGCCGAGTCCATCGCGTGGATGGAGCAGAACGACTACCACTGGTCCTTCCTGTTTGGCAAGGAGGATGTGTACGGCGGCAGTGGTTGGCGCATCGTTACCGCGTTCGAGTTGATCGCTGACCTGCGCCTGCGCGGCGACGCTCCCACGGACGCCCAGGTCAGGCCCGCCGACCCCGAGCAGGACGTGGCGACGCTGGCCAACATCTACGAGCGCTTCAACCGCACCATGACCGGCCCCATCGTGCGGACCGAGGCGTACTGGCGGCAGCGCGTGCTGCGCAGCCGCTTCGGTCGCACCCCGGCCTACTACCTCGTGGAGTTGGGCGGCTTTCCCATCGGCTATTTCGCCGGGGCGGACGGTCATGTCAACGAGATCGCCTGGCTAGACGCGCCGGCCCACCTCTTCGCCGCCATCCTCAGCCGCTGGTCGGGCACGCCCATCCGCTTCCATTGCTTTGTTGCCGACATGGTGCGCTACCTGCGGCAGATCACGGAAGTCCCAACGGCCGCGGCCCAGGCAGAACACGCCGGCGGCCTGACCTTGCCGGAAGTCTACAAGGGGCTGTGGCGCTACATTGGCGATAGCTGCCGCTGTTTCCCGGAGATCGCCGACACAGACAGTCTGCGACGTTTCCTGCGGCAGCACGAGTACAACTTCTGGGGCGTGGACGGTTTCTGAGGCGAGACACATTGCCCAAGGCTTGGGTCGCTGACAACCTCCGTCCCGACATGCCGCTCGGACAGGCAGCGGCGCTGACCCTCAGCGTCAAGCTGCCGGAGGTCATGCACTACGAGAGTGCGGCCCGGGCCGGCAAGGTCTCGGGTATTCACGACATGCGCGTGGCCGCCAAGCGGATGCGCGAGGCCGTGCGGATGCTGCGGCCGGCCTTCAGCCGGGAGGCCCGCCGCAAGCTGCTGCCGGTGGTCGAGGAGCTGAACGACGCCCTGGGGGAGGTGCGTGACCGGGACGTGCTGCGCCAGGCCTTCAAGCGGATGCTGCAGCACGACCCGCGCCTGGCGGACCTGCAGGCCGTGCGGCGGCGCCTCGCCAAGGAGCGGCGGTCCCACCACGCTCGGCTCCTCAGTGTCCTGGACGGACTGAAGCAGAGCGGCTTTGGCCGCAGGTACGCGCGGCTGATGACGGAGCTGGAGCAGCAGGAGCCGTCACCCGGCGGGGCCGTGGTGGCCCAGTTCGCGGCGGAGGCCATCGGCTCCCGGCTGCAGGATGTCACGGACAACCTGCACGCCATCACCGGCCGGTACCAGTGCGATCGGTTCCATCGGCAGCGCATCCGCGTCAAGCGGCTCAAGTACGCCCTGGAGCCCTTCCTGCCGCTCCTGCCGCCCGAGGCCGACGAGCTCTACGCCCTCGTCAGCGATCTGCAGGAGCTGATGGGCCTGATTCATGACGTGGATGTGCAGCGCGAGGTGCTGACGGTGTGGGTGGCGGCGCACGGGCTCAGCGAGGGCCTGCGGCGGGCCCTGCAGCAACTGGCCCGGGAGCGCGCGGGCCTGCTCACGCAGACGCGCGGGCACCTGCAGCAGATGCTCGCCCAGGACTGTGAGGGCCGCTTGCAGCGGGCCCTGCAGGACCTGGCGGACGCCAGCCCAGCCCCGCAGGTGGCAGGCTGACATGCTGGGCCGCTGCCGGCGCCGTCTGCTCGTCGCCTCCGGCAATGCGGGCAAGGTGCGCGAGATCGCGCTCCTACTGGCCGACTTGCCCCTGGAGGTCGTCGGTCTGGGCGCCGTGCCGGACATGCCCGAGCTGCCCGAGCCGTATGACACCTTCCACCAGAACGCCGCGAGCAAGGCCCAGACCGCGGCGGCGGTTGCTCGCTGCTTCGCCCTGGCCGACGACTCGGGACTGCAGGTGCCGGCGCTGGGCGACCGACCGGGTGTGTATTCCAGCCGCTACGCGCCGACCGATGCAGAGCGTATTGCACGGCTGCTGGAGGAGATGAGCGGCCTGACCGGCGAGCAGCGCCGGGCCCGCTTCGTGTGCGTCGTCGCCCTGGCGGATGACGCGCGACTGCTCGGCCTCTGGGAGGGCGTCTGCGAGGGCTTCATCGCTGAAGAGCCCCGCGGCGCGGAGGGCTTTGGTTTCGATCCGGTGTTCCTGTATGGCGACCGGACCTTCGCACAAATGACTGCTGCCGAGAAGAGCCGGGTGAGCCACCGTGGCCAAGCCCTGCGCGCCTTCCGGCATGGCCTACCTGGACTGCTGAATGAGTGTGTCTGAGAATCTGCCTAAGCTGAGAGTACTACAAGTCATTACGGCGCGCCGGTTCTATGGCGCGGAACGCGTACTGGTGCACCTGTGCGAGGGGCTGCGCGAGCGCGGCCACGAGGTGTGGGTGGCCTGCAAGCCCAACGAGGACGTCGAGCGGGAGCTACGCGACATCGGCATCACAGTTTTCTCGATGCCCATCGCCGGCAAGGTGAACCCGGTCGCGCCGTTCCGCCTGGCGGGGCTGGCCCGCCGCCTGAAGGTGGATGTGATCCATACGCACCTGTCCAGCGCCAGCCTGTGGGGAAGCGTCGCCGGGCGCATGTTGGGAGTGCCTGTCGTCGCCGAGGTGCATGCGCTCAACTCGCGCCGCTGCTTCATGTTGGCCAACCGCATCGTGACGTGCAGTGAGGGCGTCCGGAGACACCTGCTCCGGCTGCGGGTGCCGGCCGAGCGCATGGACGTGCTCTACAACGGGCTCCCCTCGCGCCTGTTCGAGGGGCTCAAGAGCCGGGACGAGGTGCGCCGCGAGTTGGGGCTGCCGCTGGACACGCCGGTGATCGGCGCTGTGGCCCACCTGGCGCCCAAGAAGGGCCAGCGTCATCTGCTGGAGGCCGTGCTGCTGCTGCGCGCGCGCTTCCCGAACCTGGTCTGTCTGTTTGTAGGCGAGGGCGAGACGTTCCTGGAGTTGGAGGAACTGGCCGAGCAGATGGGCGTGCAGGACGCGGTCCGCTTCCTGGGCTTCCGGTCCGACGCGGTGCAACTCATGGTGGGGCTCGATGTCGTGGTGCTGCCCTCGGTGGCCAAGGAGGGTCTCGGCGTCGCACTGATCGAGGCCGGGTTCCTGGGCAAGGCGGCGGTCGCCAGCGACTGCTCGGGCATTGATGAAGTCATCGTAGATGGCGAGACCGGCCTGCTGGTGACGCCCGGCGATAGCTGGGCGCTGGCCGATAGCATCGCCAGCCTGTTGCTGGATCCGGCACGCGCCGCACGCCTCGGCGCCGCCGCCCGCGAGCGGGTCAGCGGGCTGTTCACCATGGGGGCCATGGCGCGGCGCGCCGAGGAGATCTACTACGAACTCCTGCGCCGCCACCACCGTCTTCCCCGGATCACGTGATTCCTCGGCCCTGGGGCGGGGCCGGGTTGAGCACCCCTTGAGCATAGGTTCAGGGCCAGTTTACCTGGCTGATGCAGAATCCATACTAGCCCACCGTTCCGGCGACGCCTACCGTCGCGTCACGGCGGAGGACGGCGGTCGGTGCGGTGGGGGTGCCGCTTGGCGGGCAACACCCGGGCGGCCGCGAGGAATCGCCAATGAACTGGGTTCAGTACCTGGGTCGGGCCCTGTTGGCTGTTGGCGTCATCGCCATCGCTGCGTGGGCGACCGCCAACAAGCTCATAGACATGCCGGTCCACGTCTTCTGGACCGGCATCCTGTCCTATCTGGTGGCGGCCGAAGTCGGGTGGACGCTCGCCGAACGCCACGCCAACAGCAGGCAGCAAGCCCTGCCACGCCGCGGTCTGCTCAAGCTCACCCGCCAGGATCGCCCGAGCCCCGTGCTGCCGCGTTGGTTCGCCCAGGGGGGGCGCGTGCGGCTGTCGGATGTGGTTGCCCGGCATGACAGCCAGCGCGAGGCGCTGGCCGCCGTGCAGACCGTCGTGATGGCGCGAGTCTCCGGGCCGCGCCTCCACCTGCTGGCCGGCGCGCCCGGCAGCGGCCGCAGTACCTTCCTGTACCGCCTCGGCCGCGCCCTCGTGGAGGCGAGCCAGGAAGTCTTCCTCGTATTGCCCACGCCGGAGCTGCTGGCCCTTGAGCAGGTTCTCCAGGCGGCCAAGCGCGGCCAGACATACCTGCTTGTGGACGATCTGGACCTCCGTCCCGAGGCCGAGGAATGGCTGTACGAACTCCAGCGCTTCGGGCTGCCGGTTGTCGTCGTCGCCACCATCGCACCCGCCGCCGAGGCGGCACGCGAGGGGCTGGCGGCGGCGCAGCCGGTCTCCCTGGTCAGCCAGGCCACGGTGCATGACATCAGCGTGGCTCACGGCGACGTCGTGGCCCTCTCCCGCAAGCTGGGGACAGAGGGTGATCTGCAGCGTGTGGGGTTGTCGCTGGAGGAAGTGGACAGCCTGCTGACGGCCAGCCGGGCCCTGCGCGGCAGCGACGGGCACCGGGGCCTCTGGCACGATCTCGACCAGGGCGAAGGGCTGCCCGCCGAGGGCAAGCTCATGGTCGCCCTCGCCGGCTGCGCCGAGATGGGCTTCCCTGAGCCCCTGTGGCTGAAGCTGTTCGGGGCCGGTAGCCTGAGCCGCTGGCAGAAGGCCAGTCTGGTCGCCAGCGACAACTCGTTGGTTCTCCCCCCCCATCGCCTGGCGTGTCTGGAGCACCTGACCGATGCCGGCGCCGACAGCCCGGCGGTCGCGGCGGCGCTCGCGACGCTGTGCCGTGAGTCAGTGGCTACTGAGCCGGCCTTTGCGGCGCGTCTGCTGGGCGCCCTGGCGCGTCTGCCGGAGACCCGGGACCTCGCGCGGGCCCAGATGGAGCAGGTGCGAGCCGCCGGCGCGGCCGCAGAGGCGCCGGCCGCCGTGCAGCGGCTGTGGCACCGGGCCCTCGACGCTCTGGACATGCTGCCGGCCGATGCCGCTCTCTCCGATTACCCACCCGAGATCAACCTGCTTGTCCACTCGGCGTTCGCGCATCAGGCCTACGCGCGCATGCTTGAGTTGGCCGGAGGGCTGGGCAGCAACCCCGTCTACGGTAGCGCCGCACACTACGACACGGCCCTGGCGCTGGCGCACCTGGGGGAGCTGGGGCGCGCCGAGGGCGAACTGGACGCCGTGCAGGGCGGAGTAGTGGGTGCGCAGTACCTGCGCGGTGTCCTGGCCGAGATGCAGGGCGACGTGGTGCGGGCGCTCGACGCCTACGAGGCGTCACGCAAGGCTGACGAACTGCAGCTTGCCAGCACGCGCGCCCTGGCCTTTGCGTATGTCAAGGCCGGGGCGCCTCGCTCCGCCATTCCGCTGTTCGAAGCCCTGCTGGCCTACCACCCGCGCGAGGCCGAGCTGTATGCGGGCCTGGCGGTGGCCCACCTGCTGGCCGGCACAGCGCAGCGCGCCGCCGCCCAGAGCGCGCGCGCCATCCAGGCCGGGGTGGACCCGATCGAGGCCCGTAAGGCTGTCGCCAGAGCCTGCGCCGGGGTCCACGCCTACAGCCGCGTCGCGCCCGAGTTGGAGGCGTGCGTCTCCTACGATGAGACTGACATGGAGGTCTGGGAGGGGCTGGCGGTCGCGTGCCGCTGGCTGGGACGGTTTGCCCGCGAGGAGGAGTGTCTGCGCCGGCTACAGAGGCACGACCCGCAGAACGAGGAGCACCGGCTGGAGATGGCGCGGTGCCAGCGCGACCTGGGCCGCGGCAGCGAGGCCTACGAACTGCTACAGCCCCTGCTGGCCGGCGAGAGCCCGGACCTGAGGGCCCTCTTGCTGGCGGTCGAGGTCGCGGCTGCCGGGAGGGACCAGGACACGCAGCGGGCCCTGGCTCTGCGCGCGCTACAACTGGGCGATGACAGCGGGTGGAGCCAGTTCTGGCTCGGCGACAGCCGGCCGGAGCTCGATGAGGAAGCCCGCGCCGCCTATCGGACGGCCATCCGGCAACTGCAGCACCAGGTTCAGGAGGGCGCGACCCCGCGACAGACGGCCACCGTCTGGCAGGCGATCTACCTGGCTGCGGCCCGCCTGCAGGACACCGACCTGGCCGATCAGGCGCTCCGCAAGGCGACACAGGAGGCGGCGATCTGCGAGGCGCTGGGCGCCGAGATCCACTCCATCGCCCACCGGCGAGCCGTGCCGCCGGACGTCTTCCTCGATAGCCTGCCGCCCCATGACGTCCCGCCCTCGGCGCCACCCGCCGTCGAGCCACAGGCTCCCGACAAGCCGAACGTGAAACCCGTGACGGCGCCCACGGAGTCCAGCACGATCCGCAACCGTCGCCTGCGCGGCAATAGCTGACGCTGGCAGGCGGCTACACCCGCGACCACTCCACCGCCAGTCGCAGCCGGCCCTGCAGTCCTGCGGGCAGCAGGACGACGTCCTCCTGCAACGGCAGCGGCACGTCCCGCAGCCGCACCGCCGTCACGCGGCCCTCGGGCAGCCGCAGCCGCAACCTGATCTGTGCGGCCACGGGCTCCTCTGGCAGGCGCAACTTCACCGTCCCCGTGTCGTCACCGCTCAGCGCAATCGAGAAGCCCACCCGGCCGAAGCGCGTGGGGACACGTCGCACCTTGATGGTCTCGCCCGCCGCCAGCCAGCGCCGCGGCACGGCCCGGCACAGCCACAGCACGTCGGCCTCGCGCTCCTCGTAGACCAGGCCCCAGCGCAGCATGATCGGGACCATGACCTGGCAGGGCAGTACCTGCCAGGCGACGAGGTGACGGAAACCGTTGTCACCAGGAATGACGCCGGCCTGCTCGTACGAGGCGAGGGTGCCGGCGGCGCCGTGGTGCGCCCAGTGGGCGTACATGAGCATCAGGTAGCGGTCCGCCTCGTCCTGCTCCAGCAGTGCCCGCGCGATGTGCAGCGCCGGCCAGTCGTCCAGGGTCCCCTGGAAGGTCGTCATGCCCAGCAACTCCCCGCCATGCGCCCGCCGCCACTGCAGCACCTGGTGCACCGTCTCCGGCGCGAGCATGTCCGCCGAGATCATCTCGGGGAAGTAGCGGTAGTTGCAGTACGAGGCATGGCGGTTGGCGGTCATGCACGTGAGCGGCTCGAGTTGGTCCGGCCCGGGCGGGACATAGCCCACCTCGGCCTGCGTCGTCTGCTCCACCGAGCGCCGGAGGTCCGCCTCATAGGCTTCGGACTCGGCCACCAGCGCCTCGCCCTCGCGGCGCAGCGGCTCGTCCGGCAACTCCTCCAGCACCCTCCCGACGTCCCGCAGGCCCCGGCACGCCCAGACATCACCCGAGTAGTAGAACGTCTGCCACTGGTCAGCCTGTCCGTGGTAGTCGGCCTCGGGCAGGCCGGGGATCAGCCCGTGGTGGGGGTCATCCGACGGGAACTGCTGCTTGCTCTCCGCGCGCAGGGCCAGCAGGCGCTGCCAGGCCGGCCGCAGCAGCGTGAGCCGTCGCACCAGCCACTCCGCGTCGCCGCTGAGGCGCACGTACTCGGCGACGAGCGCCAGCACCTGGCCGTACTCCGCCAGCGCCGGGCCGTAGTAGTCGAAGGTGCCGTCGGGCTTCACGTAGCGGGACACGTAGTGACCGAGGATCTGCTCGGCGCGGCCGAGATGCCCCCACGAGAGCAGGGCGTGCAGCAGGAAGATCGTGGCCGGCGGAAAGCTGTTGTGCCGCTCCTCCGCGTAGCCCATGGCCCCGTAGCGGGGAGCCAGGCCGCGGAAGGTGAGGACGCCAGACAGCAGCATGGCCTGCGCCGCGTCCAGCAGGTCCGGCTCGGGCACCTGCAGCTTCGCACCCGCCCGGCGGAACTCACGCCAGTGCTCCCACAGACTCAGGAGCGCGGCGTAGAACTCCTCAGGCGAGGCCGCCGCCCCGTTCGCCTGGTAGGCAAGCTGCTCCTCGCCACCATCTCGGGTCGTCGTGTGCAGCCGTCGCCAGGCGGTGAGGTCGCCCCGCGCGTCGCAGGCGCCGAACACGAGCTGCTCGACCGTGTCGGTCTCGGTCTCGTACCGATGGCACAGGACGGGCAGCCAGCCATCCAGCAGGCCTGTCCGCGCGAGGCTCTCGGGCGCGGGGAGGGGGAGGCCTTCGCACCCGGGCACGACGCCATAGGCGTCCACATCCACGCGCTCGAGGGCTGCCTCGTCGCCGATGGCGCAGGGGCCCAGGAGCGGCACCAGCAGCCCGGCTATGGTGGCGAAGTCGGGCTCTCCCGCCGCCAGCAGGCGCCCGGCCAGCGGGTCGTCCGGCGCCGCCAGCAGGGCCTCATAGTAGCGCGGCTCCACCTGCGGCCCCGCAGCGGCGGTGACGTCGCGCAACTCCGTCTTGCGCAGGGCGCAGAGCTGCTCCGTCTCGCCCGTGAAGATGATCTCGCCCGGGGTCTCGCTGACGACAACCCCCGGCAGCTTCGCTCGCACCACGGCCCCGGCTCTGTCGCTCATGGCACATCTCCTCAGAAGCGCAGTTGCTTCAGCAGCGTTCGCGGGATGCTCACCCGCATCCCCTTGAGCGGGTCCACGATCTGGTTGACCCGCAGGTCGCACAGCAGGCTCTGCAGCATGAGGCCCTCGGCGTCGCTGACGCCCAGTTGCTCGACCAGCAGGTCGCGCGCGGCCCCGACCGCCAGGTCGGCCGCCTCGTCGAGTGTCGGCGCTGCCGTCAGCACCGAGATGTGGTCGGGCCACTCCGCCAGCGGCCAGGGGCTGATGAGGCGCGGCAGCAGCGACAACCGCACCAGGACCTCGGCGGCGACCTCGATGCCCATGCCGCCACTCTCGCCGTCGCCCTGCAGGGCATGCACGTCGCCGAGGGCGAAGAGCGCGCCGGGCACCGTGATGGGCAGGTACAGCACGCCCCCCGGCTTGACCTCCGTGCTGTCCATGTTGCCGCCATGCCGCCCCGGCGTCGTCGTGGGGATCTCGCCCAGGGCGGGGGCGACGCCGATCACGCCGATCATCGGGTCAAGCGGGAAGCTCAGATCGCGGTTGAACTGCGCCTGGCCGTCGGCGATGTGCGGCACGAGCAACTCCACCAGGCCAGTGTGCCGGTCGCTGGCATAGATGAGCCCCTCCGGGGCGCACGCGATGTCCAGGAGGTCCACGCGGAGCGTCATCCCCGGCTCAGCACCGGCGATGGCCACCGGGCCTGTGGCGGGGTTGCCGTAGCCGGCGACGGCATGCGAGAGAGACGTGGCGTCCGGCACGTGGGGGATCTTGTTGTCAAAGCAGTCGCGTGTCTGCAGCAGCACCTCGTCGCCGGACGCGACCGTCAGCGCCGGCTCGTGCCGGCGCGAGAAGCTGTGGATGCAGTGCTCGCTGCTCAGTTCGTGACGCATGGAGACATCTCTCTCAGAATGGAGTCAGTCCGGCGCAGAAGAAGCCCAGACCCAGAAGGACGCTGGTGGCCAGGTGCGTGGCGACCGTGGCGGCGTTGGCGGGCGTCAGGCGCGGCAGGTCATCATGGTAGCGCAGGGCCACCTGGCAGGCCTTCACCGCCAGCGGGATCGCCAGCAGCGCGACCAGCGCCGTCGGGGGGAACAGGTGTATGGCGACGGCCAGGATGATACTCAGGAACGTCGCCCCCATCAGCCCCACGTGCACCCACGCTGAGCGCCGCCGTCCCAGGCGCACCACCCAGTGACGCTTGCGCACGGCCGCATCGGCCTCGGCGTCCTGGAACTGGTTGATCCACAGGATCGCTGTGATGAGCAGCCCCACCGGTACGCTGGCCCAGAAGGCCTCCAGGTCAAAGCGCCCGACCTGCAGGTAGTAGGCACCCAGCACCGGCAGCAGCCCGAAGTCGAGGAAGATGAAGACCTCGCCGCCGCCGCGGTAGGCGAACTTCAGCGGCGGAGCGGTGTAGAACACGCCCGTCAGGCCGCCGATGAGTCCCAGCCACAGGATCGGCCAGCCGCCGCGGTAGACCAGGTAGAAGCCGATGATCGCCGCCAGGACCAGGCAGACGAAGGCCGCCGCCGACACCTCCCACGGCCTCGCCTCGCCCTGCTGGATGACGCGGCTGCCGCCGGTGAAGGGCGAGGCGAAGGTCGTGTTGAGGCCATCGGTGCCGCTGAGGTGGTCGAAGAAGTCGTTGGCGAGATTGGCGCAGGCGTGCAGGAGTATCAGTGATACCAGCGCCAGGACGGCGAGATCCCACTGCACCCTCCCCCCGGTGACATAGTAGGCCGCACCCGTGCCCACGAGAATGGGCGCCAGGCTTGCGGTGAAGAACGGGGCCCGCGCGGCACGAAGCCAGAAGAGGATGGCCCGCATACTCAGGACACCCCACCGGCATAGACTGTGGCGCCGTAGTTCACGAACTCCTCGGCCATCGCGTCTATCTTCTCCTGGCTGTGCTGCACCGCCTGGGGGGAGGCGTACCACTGGGCGATGAAGCCGCCGTTGTAGCACCCAAGCTTGTCAATGAGCATCCGCGCGTAGGCGCGCACTTCCTCGACCGTGCCATGCACCATCGTCTGCTGGATGTCCACCGGGCACCAGAAGCACAGCCGCCCGCCGAAGCGCTCCGCCAGCGTATCCACGCCCATGTTCTCCTGCTGATCTTGCTGGATGACATCCAGCTCCGCCTCGATGAAGTGCTCGAGCAGGTCGGTGATGTGCCCGCAGCTATGCAGGAACGTGAGCATCCCGCGCTCGTGGGCATGATGATAGACGCGCTGGTAGACGGGCTTGAAGAACTCGGCGAAGGTGGCCGGCGAGAGCATCGGGCGGTCCTGCAGGCCCCAGTCGTCGCAGGACATGATGCCATGGGCGCCCAGGTCCGCCAGCCGGTCAATGGCCTGGATGGCGATGTCGCCCAGCTTGCCCAGCAGCGTGTGCAACTGCTCGGGGTACTCGTACGGGTCCGTCCAGGCCTCGATGTGGCCGCGGAGGTACTCCAGCCGATGGATGAGGCTCATCGGGATGCCGCCGAGCAGGAACTTGTCCTCCGGGTTGCTGGCGCAGGCCTTCCTGGCCCCCTCGTAGCGCGCCTCGACGGTGTAGTCGGGCCACGCGAAGTCATCCAGCATGGCGTAGTCCTTGAGCGGGTGGCCGACCACCTGCCCCATGGTCTTGTCGCCCGGCAGCTTGCGCCAGATACTGTGGAATTCGTCTTCCCACTCCGTGTCGGTCTTGACGCACGGCTGGAAGCTGGGGTCGCCCCCGGCGCCGCAGCCGGCGATGTCAGTGCCCCACGGCGCGGGGAGGTTGAACGGCACCCGGTCGGGCCCCTGGAAGGTCACGGCGCGGACGACACGTTCATGCGAAGTCATGGCAGGCCTCGGAGCATGGAGTTGGGGGGCTGATACGCCCGGCATTATGGCCTCGGAGCAGCCTCCGGGTCAATCAGGGCCTCGGGGAAGCGATATTCGACGAAGTCCGGCACCCAGAGCCAGTCCGGCAGGTTCTCCGTGGCGACGCGCGCTCCGGCGACGAAGCTGGCGCGGTCGCCGACGACGGTGCTGTGGTTGCCGCCGCTCTTGCTGATGAGCCATTCCGCGGCCAGCAGCCGCTCCCCTTTCCAGACGCCGCCCGTGGCCAGAAGCAGGCCGAAGCGGCACAGGTCCAGCGCGGACATAACGACCCATCCCGGGCCGCCGCGGACGGCGCGGCCGTTGATCTCGAAGGGCGGGTCCACATAGTCAGCATAACCCGGCGTGGCCGGGTACATATCGCGCGCGGCGCGGGCCTCGGCCAGCGTGAGCCATTGCCAGCGTTCGGGCGGCAGGCCCATCCTGCTGAACAACTCCCGGTCCAGTAGGTCCTTCAGGTCCATGCCCCACAGCGCCGTCAGCGCCTGCCCAAGGCGGACATAGCCGGCGCTGCTGTAGTAGCGGCGGCCGGGCGGGCGGAGGGCATACATGTCAAAGACGGGGTCGCCGCTCCACTTCGCGCGGATCCAGTCCTCATCGGGAAGGTTGCCCTCGCGCCAGTGGCAGGCGTTCTCGATCCCGAAACCGGCCTCGTGGTTCACGAGGTGACGCCAGGTGATGTCCTGGTGGGTCTCGTTGTCCATGTGCTTGTGGGGGTGGGAGAGTCGCACGGCGCCGGTCCACGTGCGGCAGACCGGCTCGTCGGGGTTGAGGCCGAGCTTCTCGACGGCGAGTCCGAGGGCGGCCCGGGTGAAGGCCTTGCCGACCGAGGCCGTCTGGTAGCGGTAGTCGGCAGCCCGGCCCCAGGCGCGGACGAGATAGCCGCCACGCGTGAGCGCTGCGCCGAAGTCGCCGGGGGCGTGGCGCTCGCCCCAGAAGGTCGAGGGGCGCGGCTCATGTGCGGCGACGGCCCGGTCGAAGTCAGGCTGGCGGAACCCCGCCTGCGCGGGCGTGAGCGTCCGCCATTCGGCCTCGGGATAGACGAGCCAGTCGGGTAGGCGTTCTGCGGTGACAGACACGCTACAGATACCGCCCCACGCGCTGGCAGTACTGCGCATACTCATCGCCGAACACCGTGCGCAGATGCGCCTCCTCGGCCAGGATGATCTGATGGTGAACTGCCACCGCGTAGACTGCGACCAGCAGCACCAGCGGGTTCACCGTGTAGAGCACCGTGGCCAGGAGAGTGGCATAGACACCCAAGTACATGGGGTTGCGGCTGAGGCGGAACAGCCCCTCGGTCTTCAGGCCCGTTTGCTCCTTGGCCGAGCCAATGCGGAACGACGCGCCGAGTCCGAGGCGCCCGCTGAGTAGTAGCAGGAAGCCGAGGCCCCAGGCCCCCAGGGCGATCCGGGTCAGCAGGTACGGGCTGCTGAGGGGCAGGAGACGCACCCCCCAGCCCTGAATGACCATCACCGCCCACAGCAAGACGATGGCGTACTTGCTGGTCACGAACAGCACCTTGTTGATGGGCGCCTTGCCGTCCATGTCAATGTTGCGCCGCCGCATCAGCGCCCCGCCGCCGAACAGCACGAACAGGAACAGCACGGGGAGGACCGTGACGATGATCGGCTCGAGCATGGTGTGCCTCCTGGTGTGATCAGCACGAAGGGAACGGTGCGTAGACGTTGTGCCGATGCGTGCCCAACTCTCCTACGACGACCGGCCGGCGCCGTAGCCGGGGATGGTTACCGGCAGCTTCCCGGTCGGCACGATCTCCCCGAACAGCGCCTCGACGCACGCCTCAATCGACTCGGGGCAGTCCTCGTCGTAGGTCAGCAACGTGCCCTGCGCGCGGGGCAGGTCGGCGATGATGTAGGGGTTGCCGAGACCGAGCAGGATGGTTGGCTTGCCGAGGGCGGCGACGCCGGTGATGAGCTGCCGGTACGGGGGAGCGAGGCTGATGCTGTCCTCGTTGTAGCACAGCACACGGGTGAAGAGCCCGAAGATGATCACGTCGGCCTCGCGGGCGGCCTGCAGGGCGGCGGCGAGCTCCTCCGGCGCCAGCTTCTCACTCAGCGTGATCGTCGGCGCCTGCGGGAGACGCCGGCGGATCGCCGCGTGCAGTCGCTCGTGCGCCGGGGCATGCGTGACATCCATGTCGATGTTGACCGCCTCGCCGCTGCCGTTGGCGATGACCAGCGCACGCGACGGGTCGGCGGGGGAGAGGGGCAGGGCGGCCCCCTCCAGGCACGTCACGGCCCGGCGCGCCAGTTCCATCGCGAAGGCCTTGTTCGCCGGAGTGGCCACCAGTTCGGAGATGCGCGCCGGGTCGGTGAGGCGCTCCTCGAAGAGCCCGAGCCATGCCTTCAGGCGCAGCACGCGCGCGCAGGAGGCGTCCACCTGGGCTTCGGGGATGCGCCCGGACCGCACGGCCGCGACGAGGGCCCGGTGCGTGATCATCGGGTCGGACTGATAGTCCTGCAGGATGATGTCGTGTCCGGCCAGGACCGTCAGGATCGCCGCCTCCTCGATGCCGTAGGCGTCCTTCATCGGCTTCATGGTCAGGCTGTCGGAGGTGATGATGCCCTCGTAGCCCATCCGCCCGCGCAGCAGGTCGGTGACGATCTCGGGGCAGATGGTCGCCGGCCGCGGCGCGCCGGCAACGAGGCCGGGATAGTAGTTGTGGTTCGTGCAGAGGCCATTGATGAGGCCGCGCTCGATCGCCCGCCGATAGGGCAGCAGATCCAGCTCCCAGATCGTCTCGGCGGGGCGGTCGTCAACGGGCATGACGATGTGGGAGTCGTGGATCGTCGCCCCGTGGCCGGGGAAGTGCATCGCGCACGTGAGGCCCCGGGCGTCCATGACGCCGCGCAGGACCTCCAGGCCCAGCTCGCACACCAGGTCCACGTCGTCGCTGATCGCACGCGTGTTGATGATCGGGTTGCGCGGCTCGGTGTTGACATCCAGCACCGGCGTGCCGGGGAAGTGGAAGCCGTAGCCGCGCTGCTCGGCGGTCTCGATGTATCCCAGCTTGTAAGCCAGCTCCCGCGACCGCGTCGCGCCCAGGCGCATGAGGTTGCCCTTGAGCAGCCCGGTGCCGCAATCGCAGCAGGCGAAGCCGAAGGCGACCAGGGCGGGAAGCTTGCTGAGCGTCTGCAGGCGGTTCAGCTCGTCCACGACCGCCTCGGCGCTCAGTCCCTTCATCCCGAAGTAGAACGACCCGGCCCAGCCCCGCGCAAGCATGTCGGCGAGGATGTTCCGATCCGGGTAGCGGACCATGAGCATCTGGCCGAGCTTCTCTTCGAGGCTGAGGTCAGCGACAAGCGGCACCGGTGTCTGCATGGTCGGCTCCTGGTGAAGGTTCCGGGGTGCGGCCTACCGAACTGGCCACGCAGAATTGGCCGACGGGGCCGCCGAATCCTGTCTGGCCGCCAGTGGAGGACTGCCATGGTCATTGATTGCCACCATCACATTCCCGCCCAGGACCCCGAGGGCTATGTCGCCCGGCTGCGTGCCGAGTGCGAGCGCCTGGGCATTGACCGCGTCGTCGTCATGAGCGCCGGGCCGCCCGACTGGGCCAGCAATGAGAAGGTCGCCGAGCTGCAGCACGCCAACCCGGACCTGCTCATCGGCCTGGGCTATCTGCAGCTCGGGGCCGTGACGGTCAAGGATGTGGATCGCGTGTACGAGCTGGGGCTGAAGGGCCTCAAGTTCATCTGGCCGCTGGCGAACTACGATGATGATGCCTTCATGCCCATCTACGACCGGGCGGCGGCGCTGGGCCTGCCGTCGTTGTTCCATCTGGGGATCGTGGCGCGCGAGCCGGGCCAGCACCTGAAGGATGTCTCCATGGCCCGCATGAGGCCCGTGTTCCTGGACCGCATCGCGCGGCGGCTGCCCGGCTTGCAGATCATCGGCGCGCACTTCGGCAACCCCTGGTATGAGGAGGCCGCCGAGCTGGCGCGGATGCACCCCAACGTGTTCTTCGACCTCACCGGCTCGACGCTGAAGAAGAAGTCCCCGGCGTACATTGATGACCTGCTCTGGTGGGCCAGGAACGCGCAGTACGGGCGGATGGGCGACAACCACCCGCACCAGAAGATCGTGTTCGGCACCGACGTAGGGGTGGAGATGATGGAGGACGTGCTGACCGACTACCGCGCGGTCATGGACCACATGCAGATGAGCGAGGACTTCCGCGCGCTGGTGATGGGCGGCACGGCGGCGCGCATCTTCGGGCTGGAGTAGCCTCCGCGCTACCGCACCCGCACGTAGGCCACGCTGGCGTACGTCTCGTGGGTGCCGAGGCCCACGTGCGTCGGCGCCGCGGCCAAGGCCCTGAACAGGGCCGCACTCGTGTGGCATTCACCCACCAGTCGCCCGTCCAGCGACAGGCGGTTGCGGTCCCCGTGTACCTCGACGCGCCACTCATGCCAGTCGGCATCGCAGGCGTGGTTCGGCCCGATCTGTTGCGGCTCGCTGAGAAGCCCCTTGAGGCACTCCTGGTAGTAGGCGTGCCCCGAGTCGTGCAGCCAGAACCGCGCGCAGGTGTTGGCGTCCGCGTAGCGTACGACCAGCGACACGCGGTGCGTGGCCCCCGCGTAGCACTGGATGCGCGCTTCCACGGTGTAGCTGTCGCGGACGCCGGGCACCGGGGCCGCCAGGGGCGTGCGGTCAGTCGCGCTGTCCGCCAGCTTGAGGGTGCCGCCCTCGACCATCCCGTAGGGTGAGGGCAGCCATCGGGCCAGCGGAGGGCGCCCCAAGCGCCGCGTGAGGTCTGCGATCGTGCCCGCGAAGGTTGCGACGCCCAGCGGCGTCTGCGCGCCCTGGTAGATCAGGAAGACTGTGCCCTCCGCTTCACAGACGGTGGCATCGGTCAGGTGACCGTAGTAGCCGGCCGTGGTGCCGCCCTGCTCCGGCGGCACGCCGCGCTCCCAGGGCTGCGTGTAGCTGAGCTGCGGCCCACCACCCACCTCATGCCAGTGGATCATGTCCTCGCTGCGGCGGCAGTAGAGGCGCAGCGAGCCGCCCTCGGTCCGCGAGTGCCAGGTGTAGTACTGGCCGCCGCACTGCACCAGGCATGGGTCGCCGCCATAGAAGCCCGTGATCACCGGGTTGTGCGGGTACTTCGTCCACTGCACGCCGTCGGTCGAGTGGGCGTAGCCGAAGTAGCCCTTGTGGTGTTGGCCATCGGCGCGGTCAATGCGTGTGTAGAGCATCTGCCACACCCCGGCCTCGTCCACGACGACCGCCATGTTCGATAGCGTCCCCTCTTCCCATTCCTGGTCGGCAACCATCACCAGCCGCTCATCGGCCCAGCACATGCCGTCCTCACACTGCCATCGGCGCATGGTGCTCGGGCCACGTCGGCCGAACTCGTCATCCACCGCGAAGCAGTAGTACACACCCTCGTGCTCCATGACCGAGGGACGGTGCACCTCACAGTGCGCCGGATGGAGGACCGGATTGCCCGGGTGCTTGGTCCAGGTGGTGCCGTCAGGGGAGGTCGCGTAGCCCAGGGCGGTGCGGCCATCGGGCGGGAACATCTGCGAGAACCAAAGGCGGAACAGGCCGTCGCGGTAGAGCAGGTTCGGCTCGCAGATGTAGTCGCTCTCGGCCCACGGCTGATCGCGGCGCAGCACGGGGTTGCCGGGGTGCTTGGTCCACAGGCCGTCGCTGAAGTCGTCGTAGAAGGCGTCGGCATCAGGCATCGCGGGCTCACCTCCCTCCCCGGCGCAGGTGGCCGGGCCGCTACAGGCTGCAGGTAACCTCCGCCAGGTGCAGGAGTTGCTCGCGCGGCAGCTCCGTGGCCGGCGCCGCCGTCTGCCGGCTGACGCACTGCAACAGGTACCGGGCCTCGGGCCAGGACGGCTGCACGTCGAAGGCGGAGATGATGAGCCGCCCCGCCCCGCAGGCGCGCTCGACGAGATAGCCCAGCGGGTGCAGCACGGGGTAGCGGTGGATCGAGCGCACGATCGGGTCCTCGTCGTCCAGCCCGAACGGCTGCAGCATCAGCGGCGGCGCGCCGTCAATGAGCCGGAAGAAGGGCAAGTCCGCCCAGCCCTCGTGGGGGAAACCGCCGAGCAGCGGGTGGTCGCGGACGATCGTCCCGTTCTGCCCGTCCTCATACGGCCCATAGTTCGCCGGCGGTGTCAAGAAGTGCCGCACGGTGCCGAACAGCGGGCGATGGGGCCGCACGAGGCCCTCGCTTGCGGCCAGCAGCACCCTCCCGCCGCCCTCCATGAAGGCCAGCAGCGCCTCGTCGAGCACCTCCGTCAGCACCAGGGCGTCCGGCGGGAGGTTCTCGGCGGTTACCGATGGCAGTTCCTGCCACAGCTTCAGCCATGTCTGCCAGCTGGAAGCTGGCGCTCCTACGGCCCGGCCCCCGACGTAGCGAACGACGCCGGGGACGCTCTCCAGCCGGGGGAAGAGCCACAGCGGCCAGGCATTCGTGACGGTGCGTTCCCCATCGGTCAGGGCGGCGCTCAGTTCCAGGCGGCAGGGCTCCTGTACGTGCGGCAGTGTCGCAATGGCCTCGCCGGCCGGGCAGGTGGTGAACGGCCCATGGGCCCAGCGCGGCTCGCCCGTGGCGATCTCCCCCGCGTCCGAGCGCAGCGCCCACGTCAGCAGGGGCTCCGCGAACGGCGGGTGGGAGAAGTCCGAGACCGAGAGCCGGCAGCGGAACTCCCCTCCCGACGGCAGCACGCGGTTGTCGAACCCGAGGTCGGACAGGATGACCGTGTCGCCCATGGTCTGCTGCCACGTCGCCGCGTCAATGAGCTTGCGTTCGTAGAACTCGTCAATGACGCCCTGCGGCGACGGGTTGGCATCCATCGCGTTGAAGTGAGAGACGCCGGCGAGGAACGGCCGGTCGCGGCGGAGCTGCTCCATCTTCGTCTTGGCTTCGAGGAACTGCAGGCGCTGGCTGCTTTGCGCGTACTCCTCCAGCAGGTCCTCCTGCCCGTGTGTGCGGGCAGCCGCACGGGCGATGTCGGCGGCGTAGTGGCGGATGGCCCCGCTGTACTTCCCCGACAGGCGCACATCGGGGAACGAACTCCACCAGCGGAACTCGTGCTCGATGACCGGCTTGTCGGGCGGCTCCTGGCCCTCCGGCCAGTTGGTGTTGATGAAGTCCCCGGGCAAGTCCGCGTGGTAGCCGCCATCGGTCCAGATGACCAGCGCGTGCGGCTTGATGGCCTTCGTGTCGTCATGGCAGCGCCACGCCACGCGCGGGAAGAACGTGCTCGCACCCAGCTCGTTGCTCATGCAGTAGATGCAGGCCGAGGGGTGGTTCACGTCGCGCCGCACGACGAGGTCCCATTGGCGCTTGAGGGTCGGGTAGTGATCCGCCGTCGGTGCGGGCCAGGCGTAGATGTGCCACTGCGTGTTGCTGCCCCACGCGCCCAGCATCCCCATCTCGCTCTGGATGAGCAGCCCCGCCTCGTCGGCCGCGTCGAAGTACTCGGGCGCGTAGACGTACGACTGGCACCGCACCTGGTTGTAGCCGTAGTCGCGCAGGGCCTGCAGCTTGCACCGCCAGCGGTCGCGGTCGGTGTCCGGGGAGCCGGTCTCGGGGCAACTGACGAAGTCGCCCGTCCCGCGGATGTAGTACGGCTCGTCGTTGACCAGGAAGTGGCGGCCCTCCCCGGCCAGCTTGACGAAGCCGGTGCGTTCCGTGAGGGCATCGAGGGTCTCGTCACCCTCCGCCAGTGCGGCGTCCACGCGGTAGAGCTGGGGTACATCGGGGCTCCACAGGCGCGGGCCGGGGACGGCAAGGTCGCCGGCGGCGAGACCGTCGCGGACAGGCAATTCGGCCGCGATGGGGGCGGCCGAGCCGTCGGCCGGAGCGACCGTCAGCCGCAACACGGCGTCCGTCCCGGCCTCCGGCGCCGTGGCCCACACGTGCAGTGTCTCCCGATCCACATCGGGCAGCAGGCGTAGTTCATGCACACGGGCCGCGCCGGTCGCCGTCAGCTCCACATCCCGGTACAGCCCCGACCAGTTGCCCTGCCAGTTGTAGGCCAAGCCGTAGAGGCGGTTGTGCTCGTGGATGCGCACCACGAGGTCGTTGTCGGCGGCCTCCCGCGTCCGCCCCGTGACCTCGAAGCCGAACGGGACGAAGGGGAGGTCATTGCCGCCGAGGGGCTCGCCATTGAGCCACACCTCAGCGCTGGGGTGTGCGCCGCCGAAGTTGAGCCACAGGCGCCTGCCCTGCCAGTCGCCGGGCACGCGGAACGTGCGGGCATACCAGCCGGTGCCCTGGTAGGTGGCGCGGAAGACACGGCCCTGGAGGCGGAAGTCCCAGATCTCGTCCATACCGTCATGCCCGAAGCCTTGCCCCTGCCAGCAGCCGGGAACGGCAATGGGGTCGGCGATGGTGTCCGGGTGGCGGAACCAGCGGTCGCCCAGGCCGACGCCATCGGGATCGAGCCGGAAGCGCCACGAGCCGCTGAGGCTGTGGCGCAGCTCGCGAGGGTGGCAGAGGACGGGATTGACGCGGACGGGGCGGCTCACATCGATCTCTGGCATGGAGTGACTCCTCCCGGTGACCCGACGCGAGGGCACCGTCAGGCGATACTCACGGATACTATCGGGGCAGCCCATTGGCTGCGAGCAGTATCGCCTTCTCAACAATGCAGCCGAAATGGTCAAGTTCGCTTTGCTTGATCGTCTCGAGGACTTTGCCGTGCTGGACTGCATTGCGCGCTCTGCGCATCCGTTGCCAGGTGAATTGCTCATCGCCAGCAGGCAGATGCAGGTCCATTGTGATCACGAAATGTTCCCATTTCGCGCGCAGCGACGCATCGTTCAGCTTCGAGAGAACGTCGGCGACCCGCTCCGTACGCAGCGTGTCCTGGACTTCGTCACCGTCCGATGTCTTTGGCACTGTCAAGGATGTCTGCCTCGCTATCTGCTCGACCTCGCAGCGACTGAACAGCGCGGGCACCTTCAGGTGCGAGAGAAGGAACTCAAGAGCGTTCCAGTAGTTCACCAACTGGTCGAACTTGTCGGGCGCCTGTCGTGCTCTTCGATGGAAATGCAGAGCGAACAGCACCGCGCGCTCATCCGGTCTCAGCTTCTCGTCCGGCTTCCGGAGGAGGGGCTCAAGGAGCTCCAGAGTCTGCAGTATCCTGGCCTGACCATCGGAACTCAACTCCAACACCGCATCCCGCGTCGTCGGCGGGGTCCATCTGAGCCAGTATCTCCCCTTCGAGTTGACTGGCAGAGTATCACGGACGTACAACCAGTCGGTCTCGACCACGCGCGTACGGCCGTCGCTCCGCTCCCAGCTAACATACCGCCACCCCCCGTTGGCGGGGTAGCAGGGAGTGCTGAGGCCGCATCTGAAAGACATCCAGTCGAGCATGCGCCTGAGCTTGGTCTGGCCGGCGTTAATGGCCTCCGTGAAGCCCGTCGCCTGGACTGGAATGTAGGCCCGAGCTACGTCGGCAGACAGCTCAGGCGGAGGCGGATCCGGAGTTGCCCCCTGGATGAGTTCGTCATCATACCTCAGCCCTCGCTCTGGGACGTACAGTTCAGCGTCAGCGAACCTGACCGGTCCATCCCCCGCGATCCGCAGCCCCGGCACCGGCGCAATGAAGACGAACATCCGACGCGACGTCATCAGTTTGAGGCCCTCGATCAGGGCCGAATCAGCGTCCACTCCCTCGACTGCCGACAGTATCAGGTAGACCATCTCCTGATGCGTGAACTCTCGCCCAAAGCCGCCTCCGAGTTTGGCTTCGCTCAGGCGCACTGACATGTCCTCGGCGGATATGCTGTATGCCCCATCGCCGGACAGTCCCCTCAACACTAGGCCGCTGAACTGACGCGAGGGGTCTCCCTCAGACGGCCTCATATCGAGGGTGATCTCGTCTCGCAGATCAACGGCAAAGAGCGCTTGGGCCTCCAAGCGGAGTGCAGCTGCCAACCATGAGCGAATGGTGTTGCCCTCGATCCCGCTCCCCCACTGAAGGTCGCTCGTGAGTGTGCTGATATCCGAGTGTCCTAGTCGCAGGTGGTGTTCCCACTTCTCCTTGTCATTGCTCACTCTGCGCCTGCCCTCCAATGAGAATCTGCACGAGTCTGCCGCGCTGCTCAGGTCCCACTTCCATGGTTCTCAGCCTCAGCACTGCCTTGTGTATCACGCGATAGAACGGGAAGAGGTCACTGATCCGCATGACTTCGGCGCACAGTACGCCCTGCTCCAGGCACACGAGCACGTTGCCGAGCACACTGGGATCATCGGCCAGTTGCACCTCGGCACCAAGTGCAGCAACGCAGAGACCAACCGTGGACCGCAGGCGGAGCACGTCGCGGGGGACTGCATCGCGGAGCCCGAACGCCTCGACCACGGCCCAGCGGAACGCGTTCAGCAAGTGAAAGGCCGCATCGCGGTCTGCGGTTAGTACCGCGCGCTCCGCAGTGGCCAGGGCACCCATTGCGTCATAGCCCAAGTTGATGTCAACGCTCTGCATGTCGTACCCACATGCAGTGAGAAGCTCGGCCTTCTCTTGAAGGTACTCCATCACAAGCCGATGGCAAGCGTGCCAACACTTCACGATCTCAAACATGAAGTCAGGAGCGCAGCCCTCGATTCTGGTCTTGGTCTCGGGGGCAAGACCGTCCAGCTCAACTTCGAGAGGCTTCTCGATGGCGTTCAGCACGAGTTGCGAGAAGTAACCGTGGAACTGGAGGTAGGTGTGGAAGACCCAGTTGAGCCTCCGAATCCGCCATTGGATGACGGCCTCAGAGTCTGCGCTGATCCTGTTGTATTCATCCTCAGACAGGTACACCAACGGGAGGTCCAGCTCGATCTGTTCTGGACCTGGGATGATCTGGTGCTTCGCGAACGCATCATCCCGTTCCACCACTGCCTTAAGGTCGGCGAAGTCCCTATTGAACTCCAGGAGCAGGTCGCCTGAGTTCCTCAAGAGCGTCCGCATGGTCTCGGTCCAGAAGCTAGGATCGATAGCGTCTCTCAGCCCTTGAACAGCTCGCACAAATGACTCCCTGTCGATTGTGTCCGCGAGACTCACGAGGTTGAACCGATCGAGAGCAATCTTCTTCACGATGATCCCTCCAGAGAGAGCGGGCAGCTATTGGCCGACATTGGGCGGTTGCAGAGTCTCACGATCCCAGCATCCTCCCCTTCGCCTCCAGGTAGTACAGAAAGTCCTCCCACGACACATCCGGCGGGATGGAGTGGTCTATCGTCGGGATGTAGCCGCCGCTCGCGATGGCCGGGGCCAGGTAGGCTAGCTCGGCGTCTATCGCCGCCTTGCCCTTCGCGATCTCGCGCTTGTCCACCCCGCCCATCATGCAAACGGACTGGCCGTACTCGCGCCGGGTGCGCACCGGGTCCATGCCGGCCGCCCGCTCCATCGGGCAGAAGCCGTCCACCCCCGCCTCCAGGAAGACCGGGATCAGGACATTGTGGTCGCCGTCGGTGTCCACCAGCACCAGCCCTACGCCGTGGCCCTTGAGGAACTCCACGTAGCGCCGGTAGTGGGGTAGGAGGAACTCGGCGAAGAGCTTCGGGCCCATCAGCGGGCCGCCCTTGCCGGCCATGTCCTCGTGGATGATGACGTAGTCGAACGGGACCTCGGTGACGGCGCGCTCCAGCAGGCGCACGGCGAAGTCGGTCAGGAACTCCAGGCATTCGTGGATCAGCGTCGGGTCGTCATACCACAGGTATGATAGGCTCTCGGTGCCCATCCAGTTGCGCAGCATCGAGTAGTAGCCGAAGGTGCCGCCGAGGGGGTTCATCAGGGTCAGTGGCAAGCTGCTGGCGAGTAGCCGCGCCTTCTGGGCCTCCCAGTCGGTCGGGTAGCGCTGCTCCACGGGGCCCTCATAACGGAACTTGTAGGCGCGGAACGAAGCGCGGTCTGTGACCGGGAAGTCCAGGTAGGTGTCCATGCTCAGGCGCGTGCCGCGGACGGTGCCGCTCTTGCGGGCCCGCCGCGTGCGGCCGAAGCCGTCCACGAACAGGAGGTGCTCCTCGGTCTCCTCCAGCACGCGCTCCTCGCAGGCCGGGACGGGGCCGGTCGCGTTGGGGGTCACGGTGTCATAGCCCTCCAGGCCCAGACGCGGCTCCCCGATCTGCATGAAGGAGGTGTTCAGGTCCGGGGGCATCCCCTCGGCCAGCCACCGCTCGCGCGTCTGGCCCCAGACCGTGATCTCCATGTTGGCCACATGGTCTGCCGGCTGGAAGGTCATCCCCCGCATGAAGCGCTCTTTGGGGGTCATGCTTGCGCCTCCCTCATGGTCAGCAAGGTGATCGAGAACGGCTCCATGGTGAGTGTGACCGGATGCGGCAGTGTCACCCCGGCCAGCCAGTCCTCCGGCTCGCTATTGACGAAGCGCTGCACGTCCACCGGGCCGGTGAAACCATACGCCGGCAGCGTGACGGGGAAGTCCACAGGCTGATCCGACACATTGACGAACAACAGGCACACGCTGCCGTCGCGCCCGCGATAGGCCGCGTGCTGGACGGCCCGGTCAGTGACCTCGTGGCGCTGCTGCGGGTCCAGGCGATGGACGAAGTTGACCGCATCGTACATGAACTTGCAGTAGTGGGCGGTGATGGTGGGGACCGCGATGTCGGGCGGGCGGAGCATCTCGCCGAACATCAGGTATGGGTATAGCTCCCGCCCGGTCGCACGGGCCACGCGCGTGTAGAAGGCCAGGGTGACCGGGTTGCTGTCGGGCGGGTCGGGGAAGTAGCGCCCGGCCGAGGGCAGCACGCCCTGGCAGATCGCCTTGCCGATCCCCCGCGTCCAGTACAGCACCTCCGGCCGGTTGCACTCGGGCATGGCGGCATAGTACGCGCCGATGTACTCGTTGTAGACATAGCTGAACAGCGGGATGGTCTCGCCGCCCAGCGGCAGCCCCCGGCTGTAGTGGCCGAAGTACTCCATGTTCCCGGCGCGCTGGTCGCACAGGTCCAGCCAGGGGATGAAGTCCTCGGCCATGCCCTCGGTGGTCATCGCACAGTTGGGGTTCTGCGCTTTGGCGCGGCGGCGGATCTCGGCGATCATCCGCCCGCAGGCCTCCGACCACCACGGGCCATGGCCCATGGGGTGGCCGTGCGCCGGGTTGTAGCACGCCTCGCTCCCCCCGCAGGGGAAGTTGTCAATCTGCACGACATCGCAGCCCAGGCTCAGGCACCCCAGGAAGATGTCGGCATGCAAGTCCAGGGCCGCCGGCGGTGCAGGGCAGAGGCGCACCACCTCCCAGTTGCCGTACCAGCTCATGACGGTGTACTCACCGTCGGGCCTGCGCAGGGCCAGGGCCTCGCCCTCGGCCCGGAACTGCGGCCAGCTATCCCACTCCGGGTCGTAGCCGATCTTCACGTACCAGTTGTTGCCGGTCATGTAGACGAAGCCATGGTTGCCCGCGGCGCGGAGCTTCTGCATCGCGGCGCGGAACTGCGCCTCACCCTCGCGCGGGGGGAAGAAGCCCTTGGGGCCGGTCCACGCCCCGCCCTGCTCCCAGTTGAACACCAGGCCCAGCAGCGGCACGCCGGCCGCGGCCGAGACCTCATTCACCGTGTCGGCGATCTGATCCAGCGAGTGGTTCAGGTCCAGCCGCGGGATGTGGTAGTTGGACATCTGCCACACGCCGCCGATGCCCTCACGCAGCCAGTCGGCGATATCGCGGTCCCACAGCTTCTGCTCGCACCACCACTGCTGCGTGGCCCAGGCCTTGTACAGGTCGGCGGCGCCGTACCAGTCGCCGTGGAAGACGCCGACGATGGCGTCGTAGGGGATCGAGACCTCCTGCCCCGGCACTTCGGTGGTCAAGTGCGTCAGCGACAGCACCGGGCCGGCGCCCAGGTCCGGCCACCGGCCCATGTGCAGTTCCTTGGGGTGTTGCCCGGCGTCGTGGGCGGCGAAGTACAGGCCGGCCTGGTCGTTGTACCAGGCCATCATCTGCAGGGCGATGCCCCCGGGGTATTTCCCCCCGACGTGGCCGACACCGACATCAGCCATCTCCGGCCCCGGCCCGGCGCACAGCGGCAGGCCGTCGCGCACGGTGAACGGGTTGCGGAACAGGTAGGCCTCATCCTGCACGGGAGCCACGAGCGCCTCGCCCGGTGCGGGGTCGCCCGGCTTCGCCAGGCCGCAGATCACCGGACAGACAAGCTGTGTGACGGCCACATCATCGGCCAGGCCGCGCACGGTCGCCCGCCAGCGCGACAGTGGCGATTCGTCGGGCAGCGTCACCTGCACGCTGACCTCGGGGGCCCTGTCGGGCAGCAGTGCGCTGGCAAGCGTCAGCGTCGTGCCGTCCTCCGTGCGCGCGGCCGTCCAGGACACCTCGCCCGCCGCGCTGCTGAGTACGCGCTCGACCTCGGGGCTGCCGCCGCGACGCAGTTCCAGCCGCCACAGCAGGTGCGGGGCCGCCGGATCGCGGATCAGGTCCACGCCCGTCGCGACATCCACGACCGACACCAGCGCGCCGTGGTCCTGCAGGTCGAACTCTAGCCGCAGCAGTCCGTTCTCCAGCGTCACGCGCCCGTCACGCTCGTATGCCTTCGCCGTCTGGCTCATGGCAGCACCACCTGCTGGCCCAACGTTGATACGACCGTCTCCCCGTTCGACGTGACCGTGAACTCCCCTGCGCGCACCGTGATGTCCAGGCAGCGCCCCCGCAGGCGCAGGCCGGTCAGCGTCAGCTCCGGCGCGAACGATGGGGGCTGCGGGTTGATGGTGATGGCGCCCTCCGGGCTGACGCTGACCCCGAACATGCCGAAGATCACCATCTGCGCGCCGGCCAGCGCCCCGATGGTGTTCTGCAGGGGAGTGTCCTGGCGGTAGTCTATCTGGTTGGCCACGATCGAGTCGCCCCAATACGGCATCCGTTCGCCCCACCACAGGATGCGCCGCAGGAGGTCCTCGGCGATCTCGGGGCGCCCGATCCGGTACAGGCGCTCGATGATCTGCGGGGTGAAGGCGGTGTAGTTGCCCCCGCCCCCGTTGTCTATGTCCACCTGGTCGTAGGCCGGGTCCAGCTTCGACATCGAGTGCAGACCCCACGCGGACAGGAACTCGGTCTCATTGAGGTGGCTGAGCAGCCCCTCGGTCTCGTCCTCATCCAGTGCCAGGCTGCCGAGGGGCTTGAACATCTGCACGTTGTAGCTGGTCCCCGGGCGACCGTCCGCGTCGAGGTGATGGAACCAACGGATCTCCGGGTCCCACATCAGGCGCTTGATGAGAGCGGCCAGTTCCTGAGCGCGCTCCGGCAACTCCCCGTCCGCCGTGGGAGCGGTCACCGACCGCGAAGTCGGGGTCGGTGACCCCTCCCACGCGCTGGCTAGCACCGACAGTTCATGGGCCGCCTGCATGTTCGCGCAGCGCCGCAGGTTCAGGTCGGGCAGGACGTTGTCATAGCGGAACGTGCCGCGCAACTCGAGGTGGTTGTTGCCCTTACCATAGTCCACCAGCGCGACCGGCTGGTCCGGGTCGTCGCGGTAGGTGGCGTGGAAGAGCACCCACTCGAGGACGGTCTTGCCCGCGACCGTCTCGTGCAGAAACGCTGCATCCCCGGTGAACAGGACGTAGTAGTAGATCAGGAAGATGATCTTCTCCTGATTGACCGGATACCACGGGCCGAAGGCCTCGCCGGTCGTGGGGACCCAGGCGAAGTGCTGCGTGATGTCCACCGAGAGGAACTGGCGGATATGGGCCTTGACCGCCTCGGGGTCGTGCAGCGGCATGATCTCCCACGGCTCGCCAAAGTCCCACAGGTAGCAGCACACGCAACCGCCATTGATGCCGCCGGTGGAGTAGTACGGGCTGGTGACGAACTCGGGCACGCGCCACCGGTTGAGCAGGAGCCCGACGAGGGAGCGGATGTAGAACCTGGTGAGGCGCTCGTCGGAGGCCGCGAAGCGCGGGACGCGGGTGAACAGGTCGTCCACGCAGTCTGCCCACTCGGCCAGCGCCCCGGCTACTCCGTCGTTCCCGGCGGCGACGAGCGCGCGGCAGTCGGCGACCGCCGTGTCCGCCGGTCCCAACGCCATGGCGACATGCACGGTGCGCGTCTCCCCCGGCGCGAGCGACAGCGTCCCCTCCCAGTGCCCGCACAGCGTCTCCCAGCGGTCCATCGGCAGATCGGTCGCAACGGCCAGCGCGCGGTTGTCCTTGCGCTTGACGAGCATGTCGTTACTGGGACCGCGAGCATCCTGCTCGCGCGAGCCTTCGCACACCCACGCCTTGGCGCGCTCGGCCCACGGCGTGTCGCGCTCCGAGCAGCCCGGCCCGGAGAACTCCCAGAAGCTGACCTCATCCACGGCCCCGCGCACGGCCATCTGCACCGGGACAGTCACGGCGTCGCCGGCCGTGTCGGTGACCGTGAGCTGCAAGACGGCCGCCCGGCGCTGCATCGGCGTGACGAGCACGCTCTGCACCGCCAGGTCCCCCAGTCGGCCCTCACGGCGGCACGCGTTGCCGTCCCACAGGTAGTCCCCGGTCGGCACCAGTTCCCCGTGCAGGCGCACCTCGAGCATGAAGTCACTGCTCGCATACGGCGGCGCCCAGAGGCCCTTGACCGATAGGGCATCGCGATAGGGCACGCTGGCCGTGAGCATGAAGCCCTTGAGGCCGAAGTGCTCCGGGCGAGTGATGTTGTCGGGTCCGTGGAGAGCGAAGAGGGTGGGGGGAGGGTGGCTGGCCATGAGGCCTCCGGGGCGGCAGGCTGCAGGCGACGCTCCCCCCGTTCGCCGTCGCCCCGGGCATTCCTTCGCCCCCCGGCATGATGAGGCAGCGCTACCCGGCGTGGCCGTACGCCAGCGCCGCCACCGATGCCGCGCCCAGGATGCACGCGACCCAGGCCGCCGGCGACAGCCGCTCGCGATAGAAGACGCGGCCGATCAGCAGCACCAGCAGGATCGGCATGGCGACCGTGACCGGCAGCGCCACCTCCGCCCCGATCTGGCGGATCACCGTCAGCGACAGCGGGAGCATCCCGCCATTCAATGCGCCCAGCGTGACGCCGCCGAGGCGCTCAGGGCGCAGGAGGAAGCGCGCCGGACGCTGCAGCATCAGCGGCAGCAGCAACACCGCCGAGCCGCCGAAGGCGGTCATGCCGAAGAGGTACTTCTGGTCGGGGTAGAGGGTACCCGCGTGGGCTTGGGCCATGAAGGACAGGCACGAGAAGGCGCCACCGATGGCGATCAGGCGCGTCCAGAGGGCGCCGGTGGCCCGGTGCGCGCCATCTTCCGTCGGACGGCCCAGCCCCAGCAGGAGCAGTGTCACGCACACGCCGACGAGGCCGGCCACGGTCCACACCCCTGCCCGCCCCGGCGCCAGGACGAACATGCTGTAGAGCACGCCGGCGACCATAGCCATGTTGTTGACCGTCACGGTAGGCCCGGCTGGGCCGATCTGCAGCGCGCGCATGGTGCAGATCCAGAAGCCGAAGGCATAGGCCACGGCCATCGTCCCCCCGGCGAGCCACACTCCGACCGGCGCGCCCCGCCACTCGCTCCCCAGCACGACCCCCACCAAGCACATCAGGCCGACCGTCAGCGAGACCCAGAAGCCGACGACAATGGACTCGCCGTCCTCCCGCAATGCCCAGCGGCCCACCGGCCAGATGGCCGTGGAACCGGCGACAACGATGACCAGCAGCAGCCAGCCCATGGGTGCTCCGTCCCCGTGCAAAGAGAGGGCGCGGGCGGTGTCGCCCGCGCCTTCGCATCCAACCTGTGGGTACGTGTCCTTACTTCAGTAGCCCGCTGGCCGCCAGGTCCGGGTTGCCGGGGCCGATGTGCTTGAGCATCACGATCGGGTCGGTCGGCGACGGGTTGTGAATGGTCACGCCCGCCTGCGCGGCGGCTTCGCTGACGAAGAACTCGTCATGCGTGAGCTGCCCGAAGCGGATGAGCGTCGGCGTCTCGATGGCCCATGGGCCCATCGTGCCGTGTCCCTGCATCATGATGAACCCGTAGGCGCCGCCGTCCTTGATCGTGACCGTGGCGCCGGGCAGCACTGTCAGCTCCTTGGCGCTGTAGGCGTCCGAGCGGTAGCAGATCCACTGCTCGACGTAGCCCTCGGCCTCCATCTCGGCGACCGGTCGGACCGGCTGGGGGCGCATGAAGTGGTGCTTGGCGAACTCCGGGTCCACGTTCTGCTCCCAGTCCAGCACCGCTACGAGGTGGTCGAAGTCGCCCAGCTTGTCGGGCGGAGTGTTCTTCCACAGCAGCTCCTCGGGGACGATCTGGTCGCCTACGAGCGACTGGTACATCGCGAACACGTCCGAGGCGCGCTGGGGCTCATAGGTGCACAGGCTGCCCGGGGCGTGCAGCACGCCCGGCGGGACGTCCCAGCCCGTGCCCGGCTCCAGACGGTACGCCCGCGACAGATTGGTCAGCTTGTTGTCGCCCTGAGTGAAGTTGATGAGGCACTGCTTGACCTGGTCCTTGGTCGTGCCCGGCTCCAGGCCGAAGAACGTGTACGGGTAGTCCGCGCCGTAGTTGTTGGCCTGCGGCGGGAAGTAGTACGCCTCGGGCTTGCCGCGCATGCCCACGAGGGCCGCCATCTCATCGCTGTGGTGGACATGGTGGGGCAGCGCGCCCTTGTTGTCAAAGAACTTCGAGTACATCGGCCAGGCCTGGTATTCATCCCACAGGCGCGGGCCGATGAGCGCGCCCTGCAACTCGGCGACCGCGTCCCGGAGCGTGATCTGGTGGGTCTGGCCGCCGTCTGCGAAGACGACGAAGCTGAGCCCCTCGTTCTCGCTGGTGAGGGGGCCGTTGTCGGCGGGGGTGGTGGAGGCGAACCAGCGCTCGTCAATGCCGCCCCGCACGCCGCCGAGCGCATAGTAGTCGTCGGGATGGAGCTTGATGCGGCGCCCGGGGACACAGAACGAGCGCGGTACCCAGTTGGGGGCCAGGCGCAGGATGCCCTGCCCCTGGTCCATGGCGGCTTGCAGAACGGCGGTGGTGTTCATGGGGTATCTCCTTGGCACAGCGTCGCGGTCTCTGTGGGGCGGGGGCTTGTACCCCGCCCCGCGTGGCAGACGAAACGACAGGCAGGGCACAAGCCCCCGCCCTACAGACGGCTATCGCCCCCAGCCGGCGCGGATGAAGGCGTCGGTGCGGCGGGCGAGGTCTTCCTCGCTCGCCATCATGTCACGCCAGATGCTCGTGGCTGCGGCGACCTCGGGCAGGGCCCGCCCGAAGGCCTCGACCGTCAGCCAACCATCGTAGCCAACGGCTCTGAGCGCGGCGAAAGTCTCCGCGAAGGGCACATGGCCCTCGCCAGGGGTGCTGCGGTCGTTCTCGGAGATGTGGACATGGGCGATGTGCTTCCCCAGCACGCCGATTGCCGCGACTGGATCCTTCTCCTCGATGTTGGCATGGAAGGTGTCGTAGAGCTGCCCCAGGCGCGGGTGGGCGACCGCCTCCGCCAGGCGCACGGCCTGCTCGGCGCAGTTGAGGAAGTAGGTCTCGAAGCGGTTGAGCGCCTCGACGGCGAGGTTGATCCCCAGCGTGTCGGCATACTCGGCCGACGCGCGCAAGGCTTCGACGGCCCAGGCCCATTCCTCCTCTGTCGGCCCGCGTCCCACGAGCCGCCCGCACGGCGAGTACAGTGGCCCGACCAGCGTCTCCGCCCCCAGCACCGCGCAGGCATCGAGGCAGGCCCTCAGATGCCCGACGCCGGCCTGCCGCACCGCCGGGTCGTCGCTGATCGGGTTGGCGGTCTCGGGGATGACCGTGACGGCGGTGCGGCCGAGGCCGAGGTCATCCAGCTTCGTCGCCAGCGCCGCCCAGGGCGAGCAGTCCGGCGCGAACATGGGGAACTCGACCCCGTCGTAGCCCCAGGCCTTGATCTTCTCCAGCAGGGGCAGGTGCTCGTCGGTCGCGGCGGCAGTCCACAGCAGGACATTGAGACCGGTCTTCACAGTCTGTAGCCTCCGATCGTCACCCACTGGCCGGTCTTGGCGCTCTCCAGGACGGCGTCGCACACGATCTGCGTCTGCAGCGCGCAGCGGAAGTCCGGCTGGGTGCCCTTCCCCGTCTCCAGGCCCTCCAGGAAGTCCGCCAGCGCGTTGATGAAGGTGTGCTCGTAGCCGGTCACGCAGCCGGGCACCCACCAGTGCTTGGCGTACGGGTGCTCGGCGTCGGTGACGAGGATGTCGCGCCAGCCGTGCACGTGGTCGTCATCATTGTTGTCGAAGTACTTCAGCCGGTGGGCGTCCTCGAGGTTGAAGTACACCGACCCCTTGTTGCCGTTCATCTCGAAGGTGTTGAAGTTCTTGCGCCCGCGGGCGTAGCGGGTGGACTCAAACGTCCCCATGCTGCCATTGGCGAAGCGCACCAGGAAGGCGCAGGCGTCGTCAATGGCGACCGGCTTCACCGTGCCGGGCTCGTCCTGCAGCTCGCGCTCCTTGATGAAGGTCTCCGTCATAGCGGTGACGGCGCTGATGGGGCCGTTGAGCCACATGGCGGTGTCAATCGAGTGGGCCAGCAGGTCGCCGGTGACACCGCTGCCGGCGACGTCGAGGTCCAGCCGCCACAGCGTCTGCCCGCCCTGCGGGAGCTTCGGGCTGATCGTCCAGTCCTGCAGGTACTCGGCGCGGTAGTGGAAGCAGCGCCCGACGCGCTCCTCGTCCACGAGTTGCTTGGCCAGCGAGACGGCCGGGATGCGCCGGTAGTTGTACCAGACCATGTTGGGCACGCCGGCCTGCTCGACCGCCTCGGTCATCTCCAGGCCCTCGGCCGCGTTCATCGCCAGGGGCTTCTCGCACAGGACGATCTTGCCGGCCTTGGCGGCGGCGAGCACGATCTCGTGGTGGAGCTTGTTGGGGCAGCAGATGTCAATGGCGTCAATGTCGGCGCGGTCAATGAGCTTGTGCCAGTCGGTCTCGATGCCTTCCCAGCCCCAGTTGTCCGCGAAGGCCTGGATCTTGTCCGCGCTGCGGGCGCAGCAAGCCTTCATCACAGGGTGGTATTCCAGCTCGAAGAAGTTGTTGACCTTGCGGTAGGCATTCGAGTGCGCGCGGCCCATGAAACCGTAGCCGATGAGGCCGATGTTGAGGGGCTTGGACATTGGAGGCTCTCCTTGTCAGTGTCGCGGTCGGTGACCGCTCCCACAGGCTACCCCCACGTGGTCGACGTGGGAGCGGTCACC
>JAJFUB010000122.1 GCA_021372615.1 bacterium
GCCGCGGTGTGCCGCCCCACCACCATGCCACAGGAGATCGCAGTCTCCTGACGCCCGAGACGGTGTGGAACCGCCTCGCCGACGTCATTGAGCACGAGGCGGCTGTCGAGCGCGAACTCATCACAGCAGAAGCCATATTCGGCGACCTCGGCACCTGAGAGGCCGCTCCCATGCCATCGAGGACGGTCCTGGCCATCGGCACCCGCCAGCCCGGAGATGGACCAGGCCTGCGCCAGGAGCCGCCTGCGCGGCGCCGAGTGCGGCGTGATGTACGCCGAGGCCTTCGTGGCCGTGCAGAAGTGGACGCAGGAGATACTGTAGTCGCCAGGGAGTGCAACCATGCGCATCATTGACCTGACCGGACCGATGTACCACGGCATGTGGACCTATGGCCCGCCCTATCCCCGCGTCGTTGTCGAGGAGATTCCCCAGCCCGAGTTCATCGAGTACCCCACGTACTCGTGGCGCTTCGAGCTGGGCGCGCAGACCGGGACGTACCTGGAGACCTCGCTGCACATGTACCGCGAGGGCCCACGCCTCGTGGACATCCCCGTCGAGTCGCTCTTCATGATCCCCACGGCGGTCATCAAGGTGGACGTGAAGCCGCTCACTCCGATCACCGTGGCGCAGCTTGAGGCCGCCGCGCCGGAGATCAATGAGGGCGAGACGATCCTCGTGGCCACCGGCTGGTCGGATGACCACTGGCACCACTCGGACATGGTCAGCGCCTGCCCACACTTCGAGGGCCCGGCGATGCACTGGATCCTGGACCACAAGCCCTCCATGATGGCCGGGGACATGCCCCGGTTTGATAGCTGGGACGATCCGCAGCACTTCTTCCAGCGCTTCTTTCAGATGGGCACGCTGCTGCTGGCGCCGCTGTTCGGCGTCCGGCAGATCACGGCCGCGCGCGGCAAGCTCGTGGCGCTGCCCATGAAGCTAGACGAGACGTGCGCGGCGCCGTGTCGGGTGCTGTTCATCGAGGAGTAGCCGTAGGAGCGCCAGCTTCCAGCTGGCAAGCCTCTGCCGTAGGAGCGCCAGCTTCCGGCTGGCAAGCCTTCGTCGCCGCCGTACGTGCCGGCTGGAAGCCGGCGCTCCTACGGCCACCACACCGCCCTATGGAGGTGTCTACCACATGCCCCCCAATCACGCCGACGACTGCGCCATGTGCGGCAGCCCCGATCGCCCGCTGCCCACGACGCTGCGCGGCTGGCAGTTGCTCACCAACCCGCGCCTGAACAAGGGGGCCGCCTTCAGCCCCAGGGAGCGCGACGACCTCGGCATCGAGGGGCTGCTGCCACCGCATGTGGCCACCCTCGAGGAGCAACTGGACCGCGTGTACCAGAGCTTCCTCGAGTTTGAGGAGCCACTGGATCGCTACATCTACCTGCGCGCCCTGCAGGACCGCAACGAGACGCTCTTCCATGCGGCGCTGCTGGCCCACCTCGAGGAGTTCATGCCGATCATCTACACCCCGACGGTGGCTGAGGCCGTGCAGCAGTTCTCCCACATCTTCCGCGCCACCCGGGGCATCTACATCAGCCCCGACAACATTGATGAGATGGACGCGATCCTGACCAACGCCCCGTGCGACGATGTCGCCATCATCGTCGCCACCGACAACGAGGGCATTCTGGGCATCGGCGACCAGGGCGTCGGGGGCATGGGCATTCCCATCGGCAAGCTGGCCCTGTACACGGCCGCCGGCGGCATCTGCCCGGCGCGCTGTCTGCCGGTGTGCCTCGATGTGGGCACCGACAACCAGGCGCTGATTGACGACCCGCTCTACCTGGGCTACAGCGCCCCGCGCCTGCCCGACGAGGAGTACTACCCGTTCCTGGACAAGTTCGTCGCGGCCGTCAAGCGGCACTTCCCCGCGGCGATCCTGCAGTGGGAGGACTTCAGTCGCGACCGCGCCTTCGAGGTCCTGCGCCGCTACGTGGACGAGCTGCCGTCCTTCAATGATGACATCCAGGGCACCGCGGCGATGGTCCATGCCGCGACGCTCGGGGCCATGAAGCTGATCGGGCAGGCGGTGCGGGACCAGGTCTTCGTGATCCTCGGAGCCGGAGCGGCCGGCACGGGCATCGCCCGCAAGACCGCCGCCCTGCTCATGAGCGAGGGCCTCGACGAGGACACCGCGTGGAGCCGCATCTACGTGCTCGACAGCAAGGGCCTGGTGCTCAAGAACCGCCCCGGCCTCGATGAGTACAAGGTGCCGCTCGCCTGCGACCCCGAAGAGGTTACGACCTGGCAGCTCGAAGGCGACCGCATCGGCCTGTATGACGTCATCGTCAATGCCCGGCCAACGGTGCTCTACGGGCTGTCCGGCCACCGCGGAACCATCACGGAGCGCGACGTGCGGGCCATGGCCGCGCGATGCGACCGTCCCGTCATCTTCCCCATGTCCAACCCGACGGCCAATGCCGAGGCTGTGCCGTCCGATCTGTTGGCCTGGAGCGACGGCCGCGCCGTCATCGCCACCGGCAGTCCCTTCGCGCCGGTGGAGATGGGCGGGCAGACCTACCGCTTCTCACAGGCCAACAACGTCGCCGTCTTCCCCGGCGTGGGTCTTGGCGCGCTGTTCGCTCAGGCCGGGCTCGTGACCGCCGAGATGCTCTTCGCGGCCGGCGAGGCGCTCCATGCCATCACCGAGCCGTACGATTACGCCGAGGGGCTCATCCTGCCCCCGAACCGTGACCTGCGCGAGATGTCGGCGCACGTCGCGGCGGCGGTCGCCACCAAGGCCTGGGAGCAGGGCGTGGCCCGCGCGCCGCAGCCCGAGGGCGACCTCAAGGAGTTGCTGCGCGAGGCGATGTATGTCCCGCGCTACCGGCCGCTCGTGGCCCAATGAGCGTCCGGCCGGCCACCGGGTGGCGAGGTGAAGCTGAGCTGGGGTGGATGTCGAGGATGAAGGCACGGATGGCGAGGATGACGGCACGGACGCCCCTGTGCTGACCAACACCCCGTTCATCCTCCGCATCCTTGCCGTTATCCTCTCCATCCTCTCCACATCAGCGCCATCGCGCCACTATCCATCGGGAGAACCACATGACCATCGGTCTCATCACCGGCTCGGGGCTCGAGGACTTCGGCCTGGACTCATGCGACACCGTCAGCGCCGGAACTGACTATGGGCGCGTCGAGCTCCAGCGCGGCAGCGCGGGCGAGCGCGAGATCGTGTTACTGCGCCGTCACGGCGCGGCCCACGACATCCCGCCCCACCGGATCAACTACCGCGCCAACCTCCGCGCGCTGCGCGAGGTCGGCTGTCGCCTGATTGTCGCCACCAACGCGGTCGGCTCCCTGCGCGCCACCATGGAGCCGGGGGACCTCGTGCTGCCCGACCAGTTCCTCGACATGACGAAGCTGCGCCCGACGACGTTCTTCGACGGTGAGGACGGCGAGGTCCGCCATGTGGATGTGACCCACCCGTACTGCGAGCGCCTCCGGGCTCAGATACTCCCGATCCTGGAGCGCCACGACCTGCCTGGTCACCCCGCGGGAACGTACATCTGCACCGAGGGCCCACGCTTTGAGACCCCGGCCGAGATCCGCGCGTATGCCCAGTGGGGCGCCGACGTCGTCGGCATGACGGGCGTGCCCGAGGTCGTGCTGGCGCGGGAGCTGGGCATGTGCTATGTCACCGTCTGCCTCGTGACCAACTACGGGGCGGGCATCGGCTCCGGGCCGATCACTTCGGAGGAGATAGCCGACATCGCCGCCCGCCGGCGGACGGCCCTGGACAGCGCCCTGCGCGAGATAGCCCTGACGCTTCAGGACGACGACCACTGCGCCTGCCACCAGTGGTGGTAGCGCGTGGGCGGGTGTGTCCCCACACCCGCAGGCCGGTGCCATTCCTGATTGCGCGCGTGAGGACACGCGCGCCCACGCGACACAGATAGCCGCCATGCCGCGCTCTGCCCATTCACCACCCATCTACGGAGCCAGCCTTGTCCGCTCTTCCCCACCTCTCAGCCTACCTGTTCGACCTGGACGGCACGGTGTACCTGGGCGAGCGGGCGATCCCCGGCGCGCCCGAGGCCATCGCCCGACTGCGGGCCCGCGGGGCAGGGGTGATGTATGTCACGAACAAGCCCCTGTACCCGCCGGAGGAGTATGCCGCCAAGCTCACGCGGCTGGGCCTGCCGACCGTGCCCGAGGAGGTGATCACCTCGGCGAACGTGCTGGCGGATCATGTGGCGCAGGAGCACGTCGGGGCCTCGGTGCTGGTGATCGGGGAGCAGGCCGTGCGCGACGAGATCGCGCGGGCGGGAGCGCGCCTGGCGGACGACTGGCGCAAGGCGGAGGTCCTGGTGGCCTCGTGGGATCGCGACCTGACATACGCCAAGCTCGACGCGGCGCTGCAGGCGCTCCTGCACGGCGCCACGTACCTGGCGACGAACCCCGATGCGGTCTGCCCGGTGGGGCCGGGGGAGTTCGTGCCGGACTGCGGGGCGCTGCTGGCGGCGCTGCAGGCCATGACGGGTCGCGATCCCGATTTCCTGGCCGGCAAGCCCGGCCCGAGGCTGGCGCTCGGGGCGCTACGACGGCTCGGCGTCGCGCCAGAGGACGCCGCCCTCGTCGGCGACCGCCTCTCTACCGACATCACGTGCGGCAACCGGGCGGGCCTGGTAACGATTGCGGTGCTCACCGGCGAGGCAACGACAGAGGCCATCGCGGCAGCGGAGGGGGACGCGAGGCCGGACTACGTGATCGGGAGCGTGGCGGAACTGGCCTGACGACCACGGCGCCTGGATGGCGAGCGCGGGACAGGCAACATGCCTGTCCCGCGTGCGTTCTGAAGGGCCTCACTCTCGCTGCACCTGGAGCCCTCGCACGAACGACTGACGTACGTCTACGCATGTGCAAACGGGTACACATACGCATTGACTGAGGAACCGGCCTCCTGCTAACCTGCGGCTCGTCTGCTACGCCACAACGAGGTGGGACGATGCGGCGCCATTTGTCGGCCGTGCTGGGTGTCGTTGTGTCGCGCGCAGTTCGTGCCATGCTTCAGCCGTGCGCTGCTCCTCAGGCAGCGCGACCACCCCAACCGTCTCATCTCCCACTGCCTCCCTGACGCGCTGTCGCGGCGCCCTGACTGTCTCTCTCCCGGGGCGTCTCGCGCCAATGTGCTCACCACCCCAACCCGCGCACCGGCCTTGTCGCAGCCGGTATGCCGTCTCCACGCACGCCTACACTTCTGCTGTCAGCAAGAAAGGCCACAGACATGAAAGCCAGAGGTTTCACGTTGATTGAACTGTTGGTGGTGATCGCGATCATCGCGATCCTGGCCGCGATCCTCTTCCCCGTGTTCGCCAAGGCCCGGGAGAAGGCCAGGCAGAGCAACTGCTTGAGCAACGTCAAACAGATCGTCCTCGCGGCGACACAGTACGTTCAGGATTACGACGAGGTCTACCCGTGCAACTACATGAGCGCGGCGTTCGTCAGCGGGGCGCCAGGCGGCAAGGAGTGGTACTACATCAAGTGGTACGACGTCATCCAACCCTACACCAAGAACGTCAACGTGTTCTACTGCCCGTCCTATCGCGGCGCCCAGGACGGCTGGGACGACTCCTACGTGACTCGCTCCGGCGTGTCGCTGGACCGCCTCGGCTACGGCTGGAATGTCGGCTCGTGGACGACGTGGAACGCAGTCGGCGACTGGGGCGGCATGGGTGACCATGTGGCCGCCGGTTCCACGATCTGGACAGTGGTGTCGCTGGCCGACGTTCCCGTGCCGTCCGAGACGGTTCTCGTGGGCGAACTGGCCGACAGCCGCATCACTTTCCTCGCTGAGCCCTACTGGGCATCGGGCGAGTGGGACTACTGCGGCACACCGCACAACCAGGGCGCCAACTTCGGCTTCGTAGATGGTCACGCGAAGTGGCTGAAGACTGCCTCGCTCTCGGGCAAACCCAAGTACTTCACCCGCTGGGAGGACTAGGTGACCAGTTGCCGATCGCGACCCGTTCGCGCGCGTTGCGTCGCAGAGCCGTCACACAGCACACTCGCGAGGTATGAGATGAAGGCTCGAGGCTTCACGCTGATTGAACTGTTGGTGGTGATCGCGATCATCGCGATCCTGGCCGCAATCCTCTTCCCCGTGTTCGCCAAGGCCCGGGAGAAGGCGAGGCAGACAACATGCGCCAGCAACCTCAAGCAGATTGGGGTCGCTCTTCTCAGTTACGCCCAGGACTATGACGAGTGCTGGCCCTTCCACGACCAGCCGGTGCCGCCGAACACCTGGCAGCCCTGGACGCTCCTCATCACCCCCTATGTGAAGAACACGGGTATCTTCGTCTGCCCCAACATGGCCCGGGCCATGGACGGCTGTATCAACATCTCGGGCGACCCCGCCACCGTCTATCCCTACTCGTACGCCCTGAACTACAACTGTACGGTTGGCGCTGCCGGCGGCAACAGCGGGAGAGCCATGGGGGCCTTCGAGTACCCCTCGGAGACGTTGCTCGTGGGCGAGGCTGGCCGCCAGAACGCGAACAACCCGCCGTACGGCGCGACCTGGGGCGACCAGTACGCGATGAACTGGTACTTCTGCGCCGCCTGGTGGCCCCAGATGTACAACTCCCCACACAACCAACTCGCCAACCTCCTGTGCATGGACGGTCATGTCAAGGCCGTGCGGATCAAGTGCTACGCGCAATCACCGACGCACGACAGGAGCTACGGCGAGATCGGTGGCGGCATCTACCACTGGAAGCTGTAAGTTCGCCCCCCTGGCCGTCTTCGGCAAGCAGACGACCCCGCCTCGATCACCGAGGCGGGGTCAGTTGACTGCGTAGGGAGAGCAGGCGGGGCGGCGGATCGGCCAGTTACGCCTCGCCGCACTTCTGCTTGAGCAGCTCCCACTTGGTGTCTACGTACTCCTGCATCTTGGCGCGGACGGCCTCGCCCTCGGCGCCCTTGAACAGATGCTTGAAGCGGCCCTGCTTCTTGAGGTACTCGTCAATGGGCAGCTTCTCCTTGGGCTTGTAGGTGAGCTTCCACACACCGTTCTCGACCTCGTACAGCGGCCAGACGCAGCAGTCGGCGGCGAGCTGCGCGAGGTTGACGCTCTCGGAGGCGTCGGCGATCCAGCCCAGCGGGCAGGGGGTCAGGACGTTGATGAAGGCCGGCCCGCCGCACTCGAAGGCCTTCTCAGCCTTGGCCGTCAGGTCGCGCCAGCGGCCGGAGATGCTCTGGGCCACGTACGGGATGTCATGGGCCGCCATGATCGCGGTCAGGTCCTTCTGGAAAGCCTTCTTGCCCGGGGAGTGCGAGCCGGACGGGCTCGTGGTCGTGTGCGCGCCATAGGGGCTCGCGCTGGACCGTTGCACACCCGTGTTCATGTAGGCCTCGTTGTTGAGGCACACATACAGGAACTGGTGGCCGCGCTCGGCCGCGCCGGAAAGCGCCTGCAGGCCGATGTCGTACGTCCCGCCGTCGCCAGCGAAGGCCACGAAGCGGTAGTCGGCATCGGCCGGGATGTTCCCCTGGGCCTTCTGGGACACGTACATGGCCTCGATGCCCGAGACGGTGGCCGCCGCGTTCTCGAAGGCGATGTGCATCCAGGGCACAGCCCACGCGGTGTAGGGCATGATGGTCGTGGAGACCTCGAAGCAGCCGGTGGCATTGGCCACGACGACGGGCTTGTCGGTCGCCATCAGCACCTGCCGGGCGGCGGTGGGCTCGCCACAGCCGGGGCAGAGGCGGTGGCCGCCGGTCAACCGGGTCGGCACCTGCGCATATTGCTTAAGGTTCTTAGGCATGTTCTGCCTCCAATTCCTTACGTTCTGCTGTGGGAGCGGTCACCGACCGCGATCCCACGTGCCGGTCTGGTCGCGGTCGGTGACCGCTCCCACGCCAGCCGTTGCGGCTACTCCCGCACGCCCAGCCACTGCACCGTCGGGATCTTCTGCCCGCCGACGAGCTTGCCCAGATCGTCATACACGATGCCGATCTGCTCGGGCGGAAGCTCGCGCCCGCCGAGGCCGTAGATGTAGTCGAGCATCGGCACGGCGTACCCGCCGGCCATCAGCGCCGCGGCTACTTCGGGGAAGAGCGGGCCCGTGCCGCCGCCATAGCTGGCGGCGCGATCCATCACGGCCACGGCCTTGCAGCCCTTGAGGGCCTCAGCGATCTCCTCGATCGGGAACGGGCGGAAGCAGCGCAGCTTCAGCAGCCCGGCCTTCACGCCCTGGGCCCGCAGGTTCGCCACGACGTCCTTGCATGTCCCGGCCGCCGACCCTAGCGCCACGATGGCTATCTCGGCATCGTCCATGTCGACCAGTTCCATCAGGCCGTACTCGCGGCCGAACATCTCGCCGAAGCGCTTGCCTTCCTCGATGACAGCCTGCTTGGCTGCCGGGTAGGCTTCCCACTGGCTCCGCTTGTGCTCCATGTAGAAGTCCTGCAGGTCCAGCGGGCCGATGGTGTAGGGGTCGTTGATGTCGAGCAGGGGCTTGACCGGCTTGTAGGGCCCGACGAAGGCCTGAACGGCTTCGTCGTCCTCGACCTCGACCAGCTCGTAGCTGTGGCTGACCAGGAAGCCGTCGAGGCAGTTCATCACGGGCAGGCGCACGTCGAGGCGCTCGCCGATGGCGGTGCACTGGATCAGGTTGTCATAGGCTTCCTGGCAGTTCTCGCCATAGATCTGCACCCAGCCGGCGTCGCGGGCGCCCATGCCATCGGAGTGATCGCAGTGGATGTTGATGTTCCCCGACAGCGCGCGGTTGACGAGGGTGAGAATGACGGGCTGGCGGAGCGACGAGGCGATGTACAGGATCTCCCACATCAGCGCGAGACCATTGGCGCTGGTGGCGTTCATGACGCGCCCGCCGGCGGCCGCGGCCGCGACGCAGGCGGTCATAGCCGAGTGTTCGCTCTCCACGGCCACGAAGTTCGTCTTGACTTGCCCGTCGGCGACGAACCTCGCGAACGTCTGGACGACTTCGGTAGACGGCGTGATGGGGTACGCCGCCACGACATCGGGGTTGATCTGCCGCATGGCTTCGGCGACGGCCATGTTGCCCTCAAGCGGCATCACTTTGCCCATGGAATCTCCTCCTTAGCGTATCGCGTGGGGCCGCGTGTCCTCACGCGGCCAGGCTCTGCATCGCGCCCTGCGCGCGTGAGGACACGCGCGCCCACGCGCTGACTACTGTGCCCCCTGGGCTTCCACTTCCGAGATCATCTTGATGCAGCTCTTGGGGCAGACCTTGGCGCAGATGCCGCAGCCCTTGCAGTGCTGCAACACAATGCCGCCGCCCTTGACCTTGCCGTCTACCATCTCGATGGCATTGTCGGGGCAGTACGCCCAGCAGAAGAAGCAGTCAATGCAGCACTCGTTGTCCTTGACGGGGCGCTCGTTGCGCCAGCCGCCCACGTCATACTCCGCGGCGTTCCCGGCCTGGGGAATGACGCCGCCCTTCTCCATCTCGTGCCACTTGGTGTCGGGGAGATAGTGACTCATCCTACCTGGACCTCCTCGTAAGCCCGCTCAATGGCCTTCATGTTGCCCTCGATGACCGCCGGGGCGAGCTTCTCGCCCAGTTGCTTGCGGGCGCCGGCCTTGGCCCCGTCCAGGGTGACGATGTCCGTCAGCTTGGCCAGGGCGCCGAGCATCGGCGTGTTGGGGATCGCGCGACCGATGGTCTCCTGGGAGATGCCGGTGGCGTCCACCGTGGCGACCTTGACCTTCTGGTTCTTGAGTTGGCCGCGTACCTCGTCGGGGGCGAGGTTGGTGTTGATGATGACCAGGGCGTCATCGGGGGCGCCGGCGGTCACGTCTTCGCTGCCCAGCAGCGTAGCGTCGAGCACGACGACGACCGCCGGATTCTTGACGCCGGAGCGCAGGCGGATCGGCGCATCGCTGATGCGCACGTAGGACCGCATGGGGGCCCCGCGACGCTCGGCGCCGTAGTCGGGGAAGGCCTGGATGTTCCAGCCCGCCTCGGCGGAGGCGATGGCCAGAATGTAGCCGGCGGTCTTGGCGCCCTGTCCACCCCTTCCGTGCCAGCGTACCTCGGTCAGCTTGGCCATGTGACACTTCCTCCTCGGACGCGCTCGTGCGCGAGCGCAGGTGTTCGCAGACGTGCAACACCTCAGGCCGGGGCCTGAGGCGGCGAGGTTGGTGCGAAGGCTTGCGCAGCATGGGCCCACAGGGGGTAGTGCAGTCGCGTGCGCGGGGCCTGCATCGGACGCCATCGCGCCGAACGGTGCCAGTCTACCACTGGGCGGCTGGGAACGCAACAGGCAAAGGGCGGAAAATCGGGGACAAGTTGCGCCCCACCTGGTTCGCCCGAGCCTCCTCCGGTATTCGGAGCGTCAGCCACGCGCCGCTCAGACAGACTCCCCCAGAGCCCTCCCCCGTCGGGGAGGGCTCTTTCGCTACTCGACCCGCACCTCGGCCACTCGCGCTCCCATGCTCCGGTCGTGCGCGGCCAACACCACCAGCCGCACGGCCGTGACTGTCCGCGCGGCGAACTCATGCACGCGGAAGCGGTGGTAGTTGTCACTGACCGACACCAACTCCTGCCAGCCCTCCCCCGCCTCGACCTCCACTCGGTAGTCCTTCACCATCGGCCCGAAGGCCCGCGTGCCGTTGTTGAAGGGCATGTCGGTATACAGCCGGCCGATGCCGTCAAAGGTCAGGGCGATCCGCGCGATCGTCTGTGGCTCCTCCCAGCGCAACTCCAGCCACTGGGGCAGCGCCTCGCCGGGCTGTGATAGCCACATGTTCACCGGCGCTCGGCCGAACCGCCGTGACACGCCGTTGACGACGTGGGCGGCCTCTCCGAGCGGCACGAGCCCGTCCGGGACGATCATCAGGCGGCCCTCGGCCAGTTCCAGCCCCTCGGCGACCGGCCGCACCATTTGCGCCACGTCGCAGTATGCCGTGTCCTGCACCACCTGCAGGCCCTCCCCCGCCAGCAGCACCGCCACGCCCTGGTGGCGGTGCTCACGCGACCGCGCCGGCAGTGCAATCTCCTCGGGCAGCGTGACCTCAAGCCAGCCCGTGTGCCCTGCGGGCACCTCTGCGGATGCCTCGGCCAGCGGTCGCAGCACCGTGACGTGCTTGTCGGCCTCGAACAGGTGCTGGAAGAACTCCGCCTCCGCGTCGGCGGGGCGGGGCCGCAGCCGCGGCTCGGCATCCGTGGCGTGTGCCACCGTCAGGCGCAGCGTCCGCGGCTTCCCCGTCTCATTCAGCACGAACGCCCGCACGCTCCGCAGCCGTGTGGGCCAGTCGTACAGGACATTCCCGGCGGGTGTCTCCAGGCTCACGAGCGCCTGGTGCTCGAACCCATGGTAGGTCCACTCGCTGCTGGCCGTGACCGTGGCCCGCCGAGCCAGGTCGCGCGGGTCGTCGGCTGGCAGGTCAATGACCGAGCCATCCTGCCGCAGCGTTTCCTGCTGCAGCTCGGCGAGGTGCCTCTCCCCCACTTCCCGGGCAGTGCAGCCGTGCTGCTTCGCCAGCGCGAGCGCGATCGCCGTGCCCTGGGCCAGGAGCCCGCCCGTCTTGATGATGCGGGTGGAGCCGTGGGCCATGTGGGTGCTGCTGATCAGGCGCCCGCCCAGGTACAGGTTCTCGAAGTCGCGGCTATAGGTCATCCGGTAGCAGGTGTCGTACAGCGGCGGCGAGGAGTACATGAAGATGCGGCTCACGCCGTCTTCGCCCTGCTCGTGCTGGTCAATCGTGAAGCCGCCGTAGCCGAGGCGGTCGGGCAGCGTGGCGGGGGCCTCCAGTTCGGTCTGCGACAGCATGTGGTCCCCGACGAACCGCCGCGTCTCACGCTTCCCCGCGATGGGACTGACCCAGATCAGCTCCCAGGCGGCGTTCTTCGGGTCCTCCTTGAGCCTCGCCCAGTAGTGATAGAACTGCTTGAGGAGGCGCTCGTGGATCTCGTGCTCGGCGGCCAGGGGGTCCAGCAGCGTGCCGCCGGTCTCGGTGGGCCACAGCATCCGCACCTGGTCCTGCTCGCCCAGCCATCCCCCCGCTTCCGTGTTCAGCGCCACCTCGAAGACGCTGGCCGGCGGCAGGAAGGGCACGGGCCCCTCGGCGCGTCGGACGAAGGCGGTGATGCTCACGCCGGCAACGCGGCCGTCGGCCACGTCCGGAGCACTGCGCTCGCCGAACTCCTCGCGGCTCTCGCGCCCCATCCGGAATGACGCCCCTGCCGAGAATGCCGCCTGCCCATCCCCGGAGGCGTCCAGCAGGGCGTGGCTGATCTCAAAGCGCACGGTCTGCCCCAGGGCGAGGTCGTCGGCGATAACTGCCGTCACGCGCCGACATGCTGAGCCGGCGGGTGGCGCGTCGTGTGCGCCGGGCCCCGCCGACGGCGCCTCCTCGACAAGCGTCTCCCGCGCCAGGTGACGCTTGAGCACCCGCACCCCGGCCTCCTCCAGCTTCTCCTGCCAGATCCCCTCGGCCAGCCGGCAGATGTTGTAGTGGTGCCCCGGGGTGCGGTGCTTGCCGCCCCGCCAGGCGATCTCCTCCTCCAACTCCATCACGATCCCGGTCTCTGCGGCGTACTCATGGTAGATGTGCGCTCCGCCCCAGTGGATGCCCAGCAGCGGCCCGGAGTTGCCCCCCAGCACGCTCTCCTTCTCGATCAGGATCGTGTCCACGCCCAGGCGGGCAGCCTGCAGCGCCGCCGTCATCCCCGCCACGCCCGAGCCGACGACGAGTAGCTCGCAGGAGTACGTGCGGTCAATGCTGCGCGTGATGGTGTCCATGGCGGGGCAGTTCGCGCCGCCCAGCCGGAATCCTGCGGCACGTGTCGCGTGGGCGCATGTCGCGTGGGCGCGCGTGTCCTCACGCGCGCAGGCCCTCCGCACAGACTGCGGGTGTGAGGACACATCCGCCCACGCGGCACGTTTGCCTACGTGCGCCAGGTGGACCGGGTCGAGCTACAGCGGCGGCTGATCGCATCGGGGTGCTACCTGGGGGAACGCGAACGGACCATTCCGGGAGTGACGGACTGAGGAGCCGGGCGTGGCCGGCGTCGGGGGTGCTACATCTCCCGCCGGCCCTGCAACGCCCGGATGAGCGTCACCTGGTCGGCGTAGTCCAGCTCGGCCCCGACCGGCAGGCCCAAGGCCGGGCGGGTCAGGTGTGTGTGCCCTGCGGCGGCCAGCACCTGCCGCAGGTACTCCGCCGTCGCATCCCCCTCGACCGACGGCGGCGTCGCGATGATGATCTCCTCCACCGGCAGGCGCTCCAGGCGCCCCATGAGCTGCGGAATCGTCAGATCATCCGGCCCTACCCCGTGCAGCGGCGACAGCAGCCCCCCCAGTACGTGGTACAGCCCCCGATAGTCGTTCGCGCGCTCGAGGGCCATCAGGTCCGCGGCTTCGGCGACCAGGCACAGCACACTGCGGTCGCGCGATGGGTCGGCGCACACCGGACACAGGTCCGCTTCGCTGTAGTTGAAGCACTCCTCGCAGCGCCGCACCGTCTGTGGCAGGGCCGCGATGGACTCCCCCAGGGCCTGCACCTCCGCCGGGTTGCGCCGCAGCAAGTGGAAGGCCAGCCGCTGCGCGCTCTTGGGTCCGATACCGGGCAGGCGGGAGAGTTCGTCTATGACGTGTTGCAGGGGACGTGCGTAGCGCATGGTGTGAAGCTCAAAGGGTCGCGGTCGCTGACCGCTCGTACGGCATAGCCCCGGGGGGAATGCCTGTGGGAGCGGTCACCGACCGCGACCAGTCTCAGCCTCCCGCTTCCCGGTTCCCGCCGTTCGCCGTCAAAACATATCCGGCAACTCGACGCCCATGGCCCCCAGGGGTGTGGCGGCCATGATCTTCTCGCGCTTGAGGGCGGCGGCCCGGGCGGCGCAGTCGCGCACCGCCGCGGCCACGAGGTCCTCCAGCAGCTCCACGTCGTCGCTGTTGACGACACTGGGGTCAATCTTCAGCTCGGTAAGCTGCCCCAGCCCGGTCATCTTGCACCGGACCACTCCACCACCGACGCTGGACTCGACCTCGCTCACTTCGAGTTCCTGCATGGCCTTCGCCACGTTTTCCTGAATGGCGCCGACCTGTGACTCGATCAACTTCTGAAAGGGGTTTAGCATCTGCTGCACGCGCGGCTCAGGGCCGCATCTCCATCTAGGCGTGATTCTGCTCGGGCGGCAGGACTTCTTGACTACCCGGGAACAGGCTCAGGGTCTGGGCCACCGCGTCGTCCGTCGTGCCAGGCGCAGCGGGCTCCTCCGGCGGCCGCGACTGCACCGCGGGCTCCTCCGCAGGCGGCGGGGCCGGGGTCGGCGTCGGCGCGACCGGGGGCGCCATCTGCGGCGCCGGGCTCGGCGGCGTCACGACCGGAGCGGGCGCTGGGGCTGGCGTTGCCACGACCGGGGGCGGCATCGCGATCGGGGTGCCAGGCCCAGGCGCAGCGGCGGCAGACGGCGAAGCTGACTCACTGCCCGTCGGCGGTGGCACATTGTCCGTGTCACACACCCGCGTCTGCAGCAGGAAGCGCCGCCCGAAGACGCCCTGCAGCACCCCCTGGATCGCCTCAGCGTGGGACTTCACCTGGCCGGCATGGAAGCGGCACTGGGACGGGAAGCTCAACGTCAGGTTGTCCCCCTCCAGTTCCGTCGGCACAGCGTCCAGCAGGAAGGCGCGGACGTTCACCCGCAACTGCTCCAGCACGCTCTCCCAGTGGCTCCAGATGGCCGCACAGCTCAGCGGGCCGTCGAGTGGCATGGGGGCGGGGCGGGCCGGAGGCGTCGGCTCAGGCGCCGGGGCCGTCGTTGCCTGGACCGGTGGCACCCGCGTCGGGACCTGCGGTGTTGGCAGTACGGTCGGCGGCTGTGGTGAGAGCGGCGGCGCCTGCGCAGGCGGTGCGGCCATGGGCGCGGCCTGCGGCGCCGGCTGAGCCGCCGGGGCAGGCCGACTGGCGGGCTTCGGCGCGGGAGCAGCCGGATTGGCCAGCTCCGTCAGCGCCAACTCCAGCAGCAGCGCATGCTGCGACGATTCCTTGAGCTTGACGGCCAGTTCCGCCAGGGCGTGGACACTGGTCAGCAGGCGCTCCTGACCGATGGTCTGGGCGGCCTGGCGCATCCGGGCCTCACCATCGGGACCAAGCTGCAGCCACCCCGCGCCCGTCGCCCCGGCCAGCGCCAGGCGCAACAGGTCGCGGAAGAAGGACGTCAGATCCTCGATGAGCCGGCCGAGGTTCTTGCCCTCGGTGACGAGCCGGTCCACCACGGGGAACACCGCCGCCAGGTCCTGCCGCGCCACGATCTCGGCGATCTGCAGCAGCGTGTCGGCATCGGTGACGCCCAGCACCTGGTTGGCGATCTCCAGCGTGACCCCGCCCTCGCTGAAGGCCACCACTTGCTCGAAGATGCTCTCCGCGTCGCGCATGCCGCCCTCGGCAGCATGGGCGATGGCAGCCAGAGCCTCTTCTTGCACCTGCAGGCCCTCGGCCTCGGCGATCCGGCGCAGCATCTGCATGGTGTCGGGCACCGACACCGGGCGGAAGTCGAACCGCTGGCAGCGCGACAGGATCGTGGGCAGGAGCTTGTAGACTTCGGTGGTCAGCAGAGCGAAGTAGGCGTGCGGCGGCGGCTCCTCGAGCGTCTTGAGCAGCGCGTTGTTCGCCTCGTTGGTGAGCATGTGGCATTCGTCGAGGATGTACAGCTTGTGTCGGCTCTCGGATGGGGCGTACTTGACCGACTCGCGCAGGTCGCGGATGTCGTCAATGCCCCGGTGGCTGGCGGCATCAATCTCGATGATGTCCATCGAGCGGCCTTCGATGATCGAGACGCACTGGTCGCACACGCCACAGGGGTCGGGCGTCGGGCCGTTGACGCAGTTGAGCGCCCGAGCCAGGATGCGGGCCATGGTGGTCTTCCCCGTCCCCCGAGGGCCGGTGAACAGGTAGGCGTGCACCAACCGACCCGACGACAGCGCATTGCGCAGGGTCCGGCTGACGTGCTCCTGTCCCACGACGTCGTCGAAGGTGCGGGGGCGGTACTTGAGGATGAAGGGTTGATAGGACATGGGGATTAGGGATTGGGCGTTAGGGATTAGGGAACGACGACCATTTCGCTGTCCGCGGACGGCCACCTGCCGTCCCCAATGCCCAATGCCTACGCTCCGCCTCCTGTCCCCTGCATTATCGCTGTGCACCCTACCGTTGACCACACCGTCCAGGCGTTACCCGACTGGCTGGCTCAGGCCAGGTTGACCGCGGCACAGACAACTGATCGGCTACCGCTGCTTCCTCTCGGACCTGACGGGGTTCACCAAGGTTGCCTTGCGCGGGACCCGTGCCCTCAACACTGCCCGGCCGGGGCAGGCCCTACACGATGAGGCCGAAGGCGGGGAATTAGCCCCCACTAAGGCGGATTGTGGGTGCAGGGAACCGCCAGTTCCCCGGTTAGCACAGCGATAAGGCAGGAGACAGGGAGCAGGGGTCAGGGATCAGGAACGGCAGCGGCGGCACTACTCATGCTGATCGCTGCAGCGCTCGCGCACCTTGGCTCGGAAGGCGGTCAGGAGTTTGCTGGCTTCGGCCGCCACGCCGGCGACCCCCTCATAGTCCTGTGGCCCCAGGTAGTTCAGGTCCTGGGCCAGCAGCAGGAAGTACCGCGTCTCGGCCAGCGATCCCTGAGCCCGCGCGAGATGATGCAGGAAGACCCTGTCCAGACCGGTGCCATACCCGTCAGCGGTATTCGCCGGCACCGAAGCCGCAGCCCGCCGCAGCTGATCTGTCAGGGCGAACCGCTCCTGGGCGGGGAAGCCAGCACCCACCCGGTAGACCGCGAGCGTGAGTTCATGGGCCTTCTGCCACACCAGCAGGCTCCGAAATGACGCCATGTCTGTGTCCCCCGTGCTTGTCGTGGCTGTTCCTGAGCCCTGAGCCCTGTCCTCTGGTCCCTGTCTCATGGCGGAGAGAGTGGGATTCGAACCCACGGTACCCTTGCGGGTACACGCGCTCTCCAGGCGCGCACCTTCGTCCGCTCGGTCATCTCTCCGCTCACATGTCAAAGGCCACGGCGATATGGCAGCAGGGCCAGGCTGGGGTCGCCGGGACGTAGCCGCAGCCGTCCCTGTCCCCTGTCCCTGTTCCCAGTCGTTCTGGCGGAGAGGGGGGGATTCGAACCCCCGAGTGGGTATGAGCCACTACACGATTTCGAGTCGTGCGCAATCAACCGAACTCTGCCACCTCTCCGCGGTGGCACAACCAACGGCAACGGCGGGGTCGTCAAGGTTCACATGCGCCGGGCTAGGCTACGGCGGATGTCCCGCCTACTCGTCCCTCGCCCAACCATGTCGTCTGGCGCCCCCGGGCCGATTCGAACGGCCGGCCTTCAACTTAGGAGGTTGCTGCTCTATCCTACTGAGCTACGGGGGCGCGCAACCTCGCCGAGCCGGCGAGACGCCGGCACTGGGCGCGGCACTGGCGATACGGCCAAAAAAGTCCGCCCTCCGCTGCGCCCAGGACGGCGAGTCGGCGAAAAGCGGACCTTGTCTGTCAGCCAGATTGCTGGCGTGCCTGGGCCGATTCGAACGGCCGACTTCTAGCTCCGCAGGCTAGCGCTCTATCCACTGAGCTACAGGCACGCTGGGCGCGGTCGCTGACCGCTTCTACGCACATCACGGCCGCGGTGCGGACCGCCGTTGCCGCTGCCATCCCCAGACTCCACTCCCGACACCCAACCCCGGCTATTGCTGGTACGCCCGGGCCGATTCGAACGGCCGACTTCTTGCTCCGGAGGCAAGCGCTCTATCCACTGAGCTACGGGCGCACACCGTTCAGGCGACCTGGGCCCAGGGCCGTTGACGCTCCCTGTGCCCTATCCCCTATTCCCTACCGTTGCTGGCGGAGAGGGCGGGATTCGAACCCGCGACAGAGGTATAAGCCCTGTAATCGCTTAGCAGGCGATCGCCTTCGACCACTCGGCCACCTCTCCGAGGACGGTCAATGATACCATATCGTCCGGGTGAAGGCAAGCATATTCAGCGTGCTCTGCCTCTCCCGCCCAACGTCAGGCCCGGTCGAGCACCTGGCGCACGACCTCCAGCATCCGATGCGGGGTGAACGGCTTCTCCAGGTGCCCCGCCGCGCCGTGGCTCTGCATGTCGCGCTCGCCCTGGGGCACGTAGCCGCTCGCGATCACGACTCTCAGGGCCGGATCGAGCTGGTGCAGGCGCGCCAGGGTCTCCTGGCCCGACATGCCAGGCATCACGAGGTCCAGCAGCACCAGGTCCACCGGCTCCTCACAGGCCGCGCAGATGTCCAGCGCCTTCTGCCCGCTGCGCGCGGTCAACACGCGGTAGCCGTAGTTGCGCAGCACCTGCTCCGCGCCGCTGAGCACCTCCGCCTCGTCGTCCACGATCAGGATCGTCTCCGTGCCGCTACCATGGACAACGACGCGCTCGGCCGGCTGCAGTGCCCTCGCCTCTGCCTCCGGCTCGGCCGGCAGGTAGACCTGGAAGGTGGTGCCCTCGCCGGGTCTGCTCTGCAGGCGCACGCAGCCGCCATGAGTGTCCACGATGCCGTGGACGATGGACAGCCCCAGGCCCGTGCCCTGCCCGACGCCCTTGGTGGTGAAGAACGGCTCGAACACCCGGCTCATCGTCTGGGGGTCCATGCCCACGCCCGTATCAGATACCTTCACCACGACGTGAGGGCCGGGCTGGAGCTTCTGCAACGTGGCGAGGGAGCTGCGCGCCAGCACCACGTTGGACGTGGTGAAAGTCAGCCGCCCGCCCGCGGGCATGGCGTCGCGGGCATTGAGCGCCAGGTTGATGAGCACCTGCTTCAGGCGCCCGGCGTCCGCGTTGACCACCCACAGGTCCGGGGACAGGTCGCAGGCGATCGTGATTTGCCGCGGCACCGTGCGCTCGAGCAGGGCGCGCGCTTCCTCGATCACGTCGTTGAGGTTCAGAGGTCGATACTGGGCCGGAGCACGGCGACTGAAGGTGAGCAACTGGTCGGTCAAGCGCGCGCCGTACTCGGTGCGCTCGATGATGCTCTTGATCTTGTCCGCCTCGGTCGCCGACAGGGCGCGGTCCATCTGCAGCAGCGAGGCGTTCAGCAGGATCGCTTGCAGCACATTGTTGAACTCGTGCGCCACGCCCCCCGCCAGCGTGCCCAGGGCCTCGAGGCGCTGCGAGTGCTCTAACTGGTTGCGCAGTTCCCGCGCCTCGGTCACGTCCACCATGTGGCCGATGATGGCCGGCGCGCCCTCGAAGTCGCCGATCTCCTGGGACCAGACCTGCACCCACCGCGGCGTGCCCTCGCGGGTCACGACTTGCGTCTCCAGCTCGCGGGAGCTGTCGTCAGCCTCGCGGGGGTGCTGCACACGCCAGGGCAACACCTCCTCCCGCCGCTCCGGCATCAGCAGGTCCCGCACGTTCCTGCCGATCAGCGAACCGGCGGGGTAGCCCAGCCGTTCGTGCATCGTGCTGTTGGCAAACACCAGCTTCTCGCGCTGGATGATGAAGGTCTCGACGAGCTGGCTCTCCACGAGCAGTGCGTACTGGCGGTTCAGGCGCTGCAGCTCCTGCTCCGCGTGCTTGCGTTCGGTGATGTCCCGGGCGAAGGTGAAGTGGTAGTCCTCGCCCTTGAACCGGAAATGGTTGATGGTGATCTCCATCGGGATGAGGCGCCCGTCCCTGGTCCGATGCGCCGACTCGATGGTCACCGCTCTGTCCCCGCGCACCCGTTCCCAGTGCGCGGCCCATGCCTCCTGGGGCAGGTGCGGATCCAGGTCGGTGATGCGCAGGGCCATCAGCTCTTCGCCGCTGTACCCGAGGCGGTCACAGGCGACCTGGTTCACGTAGAGGATGCGGCCCTCGCGGTCTATCCAGAACACACCGTCCGCGGCGCGGTCTACCGCGAACTGCGTCATCTCCAGGCGTTCGAGGGCCTGCTGCCGCTGGTCGGCGAGGTCGAGGGCATGCAGGGCGAAGGCGATGTCATCGGCGACCTCACGGAACAGGCCCTGCTCCTCCTCGTTGTCAGCCAGATGCGCGGGCAGCGAGATGCCGAGGAAGCCGTAGCTGACGCCGCCCCATTCCAGACGGATGATCATGCCGGTGCGACCGGCCTGCCATTCCTCGGCCAGACTCTGGCCCCACAGGCACTGCCGCTCCCCCAGGATCACCGGCGCCGGGGGGCCCGCCTGCTGCGTCAAGAGCGCCCAGGCCTGACCGCTGGCGTTCGGCTCGGCGGCCAGCGCCGACCAACCCGCCGGGGCGCCGTAGGCGGCCGCCATCTCCCCCTCATCGCCCACCAGCACGATCACGGCCATGCTATAGCCCCGCGTCTCCACCAGGCAGTCACAGGCCGTCTGCAGCAGCTTGTCGCGGTCGGTCTCGCGCGTGATGAGTTGGTTCACGTTGCGGATGGCCAGGAGCACGGAGTTCAGGTGGGCAACCTGTTCCTCTGCCTGCCGCCGCTCGGTGATGTCGCGCGCCACGGACAGCACCGCCGGCCGCCCCTCAAACTCGAACAGGTGGGCGCTCACCTCCGTCGGGATGATGCCGCCGTCGCGAGTGATGTGATCCTGCTCGAACAGCACGTGCTGGTCGGCGAGTAGGCGGGGCAGTATGTCGTCCAGCCGCTCACTCCCCCCGGGGGCGTCGAGCTGCTCCGGTGTCATGCCCAGGAGTTCGCGGCGACTGTACCCGAACTTCTCCTGGGCGACGTCGTTGGCCTCAAGGAACCGCCCCGCGGTCCCATCGGAAAGCAGCTCATACACGAAGACCGCGTCCTGGCTGCTGTTGAAGAGCAGACGGTAGCGTTTCTCGCTGCGTTTGACGGCCATCTCCGCGGCGCGATGCTCGGTGATGTCCAGGCCGATACCCACGATCTCCGATACCTCGCCGTCTTCACCGCAGATGCGCGTGTTGCGCCAACTGATGAGCCGCTCGCGCCCGTCCTTGGTCATCCACGGGTTCTCATGGGCATTGTGGTCGGACGGGCCGACCAGGTCGCTGAAGACCTCCTGCACCGACACCGCCAGCCGCGGGGGCACCAGCACCTCCCACAGCGGCCGCCCCATGACCTCCTCGGCCGTGTAGCCGGTAACCTCCTGGCAGCGACGGTTGAAGAACGTGACGCGTCCGGCAGTATCCAGGCTGACAATCAGCGCGCCAACCGTGTCGAGCATGCGGTGCGAGCGCTCGTGCTCCGCGACGATGCGCACCTCTGCCTGCTGCCGCTGTTGCTCGGTGGCGATGGCATGGAGGGCGAAGGCGATGTCCCCGGCGACCTCGTCGAACAGCGACTGTTCTTCGGCGCTTCGGGCCATGGCCGTCGGGATGAGGACGCCCAGCATGCCATGGGCTCGGCCTGCGTACTCCAGGCGCGTGGCCATGCAGCTACAGCCCTCGGGCCATGAGCCCCGCCAGCGCCCCAGCGCCTCCGTGGCGGGGTCCAGAACCACCGTCCGAGGCTCCGGTGGCTCGCTGACCGCTTGCCACACGTTCGCGATCAGGGTCCGCTGTTCGTCCGGCGACAGGCCCGCCGGCTCGCCCGCCCCGTGCTCTGCCGTCATCCGCCCCTCGGCGTCCATCAGCGCGATGCCGGCGAAGAGGTAGCCCCGGGTCTCGATGAGGCAGTCACAGGCCTGCTGCAGCAACTGCTCGCGATCGTGCTCGCGGGTGATGAGCTGGTTCACGTTGCGGATCGCGCGGAGCACCGAGTTCAGATGCGCCATCTGCGCCGCGGCCTGCTTCATCCCCGTGACGTTCTTCATCACGGCAAAGCTCCCGGCGTACGCGCCCTGCTCGTCGAACAGCGGTGTCGCGGAGATCAGCACCGACACCTGCTGACCGTCTTTCCGCGTGTACTGCAGCTCGTAATGGTCGTCAGCGCCAGTCAGGCGACGCTGCAGTTGCTCCGCGAGGATCTCCTGGTTCGCCGCATCGCACAGCGTGGTGCTGACACGGCCCAGCACTTCCTCGGGCGCATAGCCGAGCATCTCGCAGAAGGCGCCATTGGCGTAGGTGATGAGTCCCTGTGGGTCCACGACGGTGACGGCGTCGCCCGTTGTCTCAACGAGGGCCTGAAAGCGCGCCTCTGCCTTGCGCTGCTCGGTGAGGTTGCGGTACGACTGGGCGAGGCCGTGCACCGCCCCGCCGGTATCGAGGATCGGCCGACTGTGCACGACGCACAGGGCCTGCCGCCCGTCCGACCGGGTGACGGCCAGCTCACACTCGCCCGTTGACCGGCCAGCGAGGGTCAGGCTCAGGGGGCACTGGTCGGTGCCACAGCGCGCGGTACGCAGTATCTCGCTGCACGGGTGGCCGATGATCTCCGCATAGGGCAGCCCAGCCAGCTCGCACAGCGCCGCGTTGGCCTGCTCCACCACGCCGTCCCGGCTGATCTCCCACATCCCGTCGGGGGCGCGATCGAGGAGTTGCGCGTAGCGAGACCGTGACTCCCGCAGGTCATCCTGCGCCAGGCGACGCTGGCGTAGGACGCGGCCGGTCACCACACCGGACACCATGAACAGCCCCAGCACCAACAGCCGCCCGGGAATGTTGGCGGTGAGGATGCCAAGCCACAGACCCGACTCTGCCGTCGTTAGCTCGGGTGACAGGAGATACCGGAACACCCCGCTGCCGAGCCACGCGAGCACCCCCAGGAACAACGCAAATACAACCGCCTTCGTCTCGGTTTTCATTACTGCCCCTGCTAGTTGCCGGACACGGCGAAAAGTGGACCAATCACCAAATTCAGCCCCAGATTAGCCACAGACTATAGCACCATGGTGCTCGTCATCCGCACAAGAGTTGCTCAAGGCCGCGCCCCCCTCTCGTGGTCCTATTCCACAACACAAAGGCTATCGGCCCCGACAGGCGAACTCTTGACTCGACCAAGAGCCAGGGAGCGACCATGGGAGATCTCAACCACACTGCCGACGTGCTGGTCATCGGTGCCGGACCGGCCGGCTGCACCGCCGCCCTCTATGCGGCCCGGGCCCGCCTGAAGACCGTTATCACCAGCCCGACCGAGTTGGCCGGAATGATGGCGCGTGCCACCCGCGTGGCCAACTTCCCCGGGCAGATCGAGCCGATTCCGGGCCGTGAACTCCTCGCCCGCATCCGGCAGCAGGCCCTGGACGCCGGGGCCGAGGCCGTGCTCGAGTCGGTCACCGCTGTGGACTTCTCCGATCCGGAGGCCCTGGTGGTCTATGGCGGGCACCAGGAGCACCGTGTGGGTGCGGTCATCGTCGCCACCGGGGCCATGGGCCGCGCCGACAAGCTCCCCGGCGAGGAGGAGTTCACGGGCCGGGGCGTGTGCTACTGCGCCGCCTGCGATGGCCCGTTCTTCGCCGGCGAGGACATCCTGGTGGTGGGCGAGGACATGCAGGCTGTCGAGGAGGCGGCCACGCTGTCCCAGATCGCCCGCATGGTGACGCTGGTACTACCGTCGGAGACGGCAGCACAGGATGAGGAGGTCGTGCAGGCCCTGGCCGACCGGGGCAACGTGCTCCTGCGCGCGGGCCTGAAGCTGCTGCGCGTCGTCGGCGAGGACGCAGTGACAGGCGGCGTGTTCCAGGCGTCGGGGGGCGCGACCGAGGAACTGCCTGCCGCCGGCATCTTCCTGTATCTGAAGGGCAATGCCCCGGCCACCGGCTTCCTGTATGGCGCCCTGGCGGCCGACGAGGAAGGCTTCCTGCGCACCGACGAGATGGGACAGACCAGCGTCCCGGGTGTCTTCGCGGCAGGCGATGTCCGCAGCAAACAGGTGCGGCAGATGGTGGTCGCAGCCGCCGAGGGGGCCATCGCCGCCCTGGCCGCCGAACGCCACATCCGCAAGGCCGGCAAGGTGCGCCGCGATAGAGGGTGAGGCGGTGGTTGGGGGTAGAAGACGGTGACGGCCGTAGTGTGCCGTTGCCTCTGCCGTCCCCAATGCCCAAGCCCCAATCCCCAACCCCCTAGAACCAGATGATCGGCAGGTTCTCGAACACCGAGAGGCCCGTCATCTTCGCCAACCCCATGATGATCCCCGTGAAGAAGAAGTGCCCGATAACGACGCCCAGAAACGCCGGCATGAGGCGGCGGTAGGTGCTTACGCCCCCCGTGCGCAGCAGGATGCTCTTGATCGCCCAGACGATCAGGAACGGCGCCCAGAAGCGCTCCCCGTGGTTGAGACCGATCACAAAGCCTGCCGGATGGAAGGGGAAGCGCAGGAAGCTGCCCCGCAGCACGACCGCGACGACCGTGATGGCCAGGCCGACGAGTGATGCCACCCAGGAGGCTTTGTTCGGCAGCGTCGGCACCGTGGCCATCTGCGTGGCCCAGCGAGCATCGGTCAGGGCGTACAGAGTGCGCACACCTCCGACCGACTTGCCCCCCTCAAGCACATTCGCCCCCGACTCGTAGTAGGCCGTCAGGTGCATCCAGAAGCCCAGGATGATGCCGACGGGCACGGCGGCCACCAGCAGCATGCTCAGGCTGCCGGGACGCAGCCCGCCGCGCCGGGCCATGTTGTAGCTCTCGGCGTCGGCCGCCAGGGCCGAGGCCACGTAGCCACGATCCATCCACTTGAGGTGGAACGCGCCGACGAAGGGCTCGAACACGCCGCGCGGTCCGATGGCCTGCGAGCCGAAGAGACGCACGAAGCCATCTGTCATGGCCGTGTATGGGAACAGCCACGGCGTGGCTGCCCCGGCCATGGCGCGCACCCGGGCATGGCCGATGGCCGAGACCATGAACACGGCCAGGAAGAACGACCCGTAGGCAACCGGCAGGCCGATGGCAACCATGAACACCGCCAGCACCAGCAGGCCGGCCAGCGCTCCCCGCGCCATCCACAGGCGCAGGTCATCGTGTTCGTCGGCGCGCGGCCGCAGGCCCAGGGCGGCGCCGAAGGTCTCACCCAGGGGCCGCCGGGCCAGCCAGAGCGCAGCCCCGACGAAGCCCACGAAGGAGCCCAGCGAGACGTCCGAGGTGACCGGCCCGCGCAGGGGCGCACCGAAGGCCGTCATCAGCACCGAGAAGCACAGGTAGCCCAGCCAGCTAACCGCGGTCGAGAGCAGCACTTCCTGGGAGGCGAAGTACGCCAGGCCGTAGGCCTCGGGCATCAGGAAGATGTTCACGCCGCCGGCCGCGGCACTCCACGGCCGCTCGGTGAGCAGCTTGCCGACCAGGTAGTACCGTCCCCACGCGGGGAAAGCCAGCGTCGTGGCGGCGATCATCTCGTGCAGCCCGTAGGCACACCCAAGGGCAAAGCCAATCCACATCACGGGGTCGCGCAGGAAGCGCACCGTGCCGAAGCTGCGGGCCTCCGTGATGCCCAGAGGGATCTCGACCAGCGGGTAGGGCAGGCGCTCGGACAGGGTCCACTCGCGTTCCAGCAGCCCGGCCAGGCACTGCATCGTGACGAACACCACGAAGATCACGGCCCCCCAGGCCGTTAGCGGCACGATCCAGAAGCGCCAGGGCACTGCCTGCGTCACCGCGGCCGTGTTCGCGAGGCCGGAGATCAGCGGACCGAGGCCAGGGATGCTGGAGCGCACCTCGACCGGCTGGCGGTCGAAGCCCTCGTAGAACTGTCGCACCGCCTCGGGATCGGTCACGTGCAGCCAGGGCCGGGCCGCCAGGTTGGCGGCGGCGTAGTCGTTGGTCGGGTCGGCGAAGTAGGTCATGGTCGTCAGTTCGGGCAGGAGCGTCCGGATGCCGCCGACCGAGAAGACGATGGTCGCGACCATGATGAAGGCGTACAGGTACATCGTCTGCGGCCCGGAGAGGCCCAGACGCGCCAGGTGCGGGGCCAGACGATTCGGCCCCAGACGCCGCGCCAGCCCCCGCACGGCCAGCGATATCATGACCAGGAAGATCAGGAAGCCCAGCGCCGTCATCGGCGGGACGGCCTCCGTGATCTGGCAGGCAAAGGCGACGAGTTCAGCCTCGCGCGCCCACAGAACCGCCACGATGGCGAGAACCAGGCAGAGGACGACGGTGGCAGGACGCAGCGCCTCGCGGTGGCTGGACACTTCGTCGGGCGCTGGTGTGGGTTCGGGCATGGCGACCATGTGTCTGCTTTCTCGGGACTGGCTTGTGCTGTAGTGGGGTTACTGCCCGGCCGCCTCGGGCGCGAAGATGGCCTTGTACGCCTTGCCGGGGCCGTACAGCAGGTCGTCCGGGCCGCCCCGGAAGACCGGCGGGAGGTCGGCCCCGTTCTCCTGTTGATGCTCCCCGATGAGCTTGATCGCGGCGGCTCGGGCCTGCAATACCTCGCTCAGGGCCTGTCGCGAGGCCTCGTCCTTGCGCTCGGCCAGTTGCCGGGCGGCCGCGAATGCCTCCCGGGTCAACCGCACGTACTCGAACCCATCGCGGAAGAACCTCACCCGACGCCGATCCGCCTCGTCGGTGGCCTGGGTCGCCGCGCGGTCCAGCAGTCGGGCACACTCGGCCAGCCGCGCCTCGGGGAAGCAGCGCAGGTAGATCTCCGCCGGTGTCCGCGGCTCGCTGCGGAAGGGGTCACCCGGCTTCAGCACGGGCTGCGTGAAGGCCCGGTACTCGTCGGCAGCGGCGAAGAAGGACGCGAAGTACTGCCCCATGCTGTCGGCCGCCGACCCGAACAGCCCCCGGCAGAAGTCGCGCGTGAGCGCTTCTTCGTTCAGTCTGGGGTTCCGCAACAGCTCGGACATCACGTAGTACGACGGTCCTTCCGTGCCCCAGCACTCATCCCCGCCGCACAGGAAGAACGCCTGCGAGCCGACCTGCCGGTGGCGCCGCATCTCGGCCGCGACGTAGGCCGGCGAACCCTTCGGCCCATACCCCATCGGGTGATAGAGCCCGAACCAGTAGACATACGAGGTGAAGTCGTGGTGGAAGCGCGTCCAGCGCTGGAGCAACTCCGGCGGGTCGTGGGTGAACTCGACCACCACATTGCCGGGGAAGCGGGTGAGCCGGTGGGGCACCTCGCCGGTGGGCCCGTAGGCGATGATGAGAACCTTCCGGTCCCGGTAGGCCTGCTCGATCTCCTCCGCCAGGGCCGCATGGAACCGGAAGATGCGGTCGGCAGGTTGCCCGGGGATCCACCACCCGTCGGACCGGTACTCATCCTCCGCCTCGCAGCGGTCGCACCGGCAACGCCGCCAGCCGTCACTCTGGCCCAGTTGCACCCATTCATACCCCTCGGCGAACATCGCCTTCAGGTTCTTGGCCGCCTCGGCGAACATCTCGGGGTTGGTGACGCACAGGTGGTTGCCCTCGCCCGTGCGCTTCCCATCCAGGAGCGCGAACCAGTCCGGGTGGTCCGCGAAGTACGTCTTCTCAGGGATGAGCGAGTACCACAGGTGGCCGCCCATGTGCTTGATGAACAGGGAACTGCCGAAGAGCTGGCGACGGGCCCACCGGGCGCTCTCGCCGGTCGTGAAGCTCCCTAGCACGTAGCGTCGGGCGGGCTGCTCGCGCCGGTCCAGCAGCGGCACCTCGAGCGAGGGCGTTGGCGGGGCCACCTCGCCCAGCGTGCCGGGCATGAACCACCGCACGCCGCACACATCGTGTAGGAACGCCTGCACGGCGTTCGACGTGCCTGCCTTGCCCTGGCCGGGCACGAAGGCCCGCGCCATGTTGCCACCCAGGACGTCATCATGCCCCAACAGGACCAGGCGGCCGGGCTGCGACTTGATGATGAACGCGTCGCCGCTCAGGGGCTGAGCCGGCAGGCCCAGCTTCCGCGTCAGGGCGCTCTCGCCCACCAGCACCAGGTTGCCCGTCACCGCTTCATCGTCGGTCCGCAGGGGCAGGCGCGCGCCGGTGAGCTTGTAGATGACCCGGCGCAGCTCCCGCGCCGGGCCGATCTGCAGCTCCGAGGCGTCGCGGCCGACGACAATCGTCGCACCCGGGCGGCCGTCTCGGGCCAGCACGAGGGCGCCGCGGGTCGGCTTGAAGACAGTGGTCTGCCCGGCTGGCGTCGTCGTCCCGGCAGCGCGCGCCTGCGCCAGTTCGTCGTCCAGCTTGCCGGGCGCGAGAGCGGTGTCCGACAGACACAGCTCATCCAGCGCGCCCGCCAGGCAGTAGCGGTACCCCGAGGAGTGGGTGCCGATCAGCAGGTCGGACTCATCGGTGAACAGGCGCGTGGCGGCCACGTCGCCTGTGCCCACGACCGCGCCGTCCACAATGATCGTGAGATGCCCCCCGCCGCAGGTGAAGGCCACGTGGTGCCAACCATCGGGCAGCTTCGGGCCGGTCGCCTGGTAGGTTTGGCCATCGCCGCCGCTGACCGACACGTGCAGGCCCCCCTCGTAGTAGACGTAGTAGTTCGCCCGGGCGCCCGCGCCCTTGCGGGCGAATATCTGCACCGCCTCGCTCGTCTTCTGCCACCAGAACTGGATGGTGAAGCTCGCACTGAAGCGCAGGGCCTCGGCATCCGGGATGCGCACGTAGCTGTCAGCGCCGGTGCCGCCGAACCGCAAAGCCCCCCCGGCGTGCCCCTCGCACCAGGTCACGTTCAGGAGGCGCCCCTCATCGGCCGCACCTGTGGCCTCACGGACGACCGTGCCCGAGCCCTCGTCACAGGGCCAGTAGGCCACGGGCGTCGCCCCGGCGGCCCCGGCAACCGTCAGCAGCACAACCGCGGTCCAGGCTCTCACTCTCCCCTACCCCCTGCCATACACATACATGTCGAACTCGCTCTCCGCGTCCTGCAGCACGCCCGGCAAGACGGCCTCGCGCTCGAAGCCTGTCTCCTCCAGTGTCTCGCACTTCTGCACGTCGAGGGCCGAAGCGTAGGCCAACAGGCGCGAGGCCGCAGTCCGCGCCGCCACCGCCGACAGCAACTCCGCCCCTGCCTCGGCGTAGTGGGGGTGTACGAGGAACTCCAGCACGCGCACATGGTCCTGAGCGCCGCCGCCGGCCCCGGTGCGGGCCGTGTAGGCCATTCCCACCAGACGCTCCTCATCCGTTGTGAGCGCCATGCCCGTCTCCCCGTGGTCCACACCCTCCATCAGGTCGAAGAACTGCCCCTCGAAGGGCATGTGGCCGAAGACGTGTTGGCTGTAGTCCTTGACGAACCAGTGGGGCAGGTTGACGAGAACCTCGGCACGCGCCAGGTCGCCCCAGTGCAGGTCGCGCAGCGACGTGGACCGCCCCGGGGCGAAGTACGTGCGCTCGAAGTCGTCGTAGTCGCCACGCAGCACGGCCCGCATGACGGTGCCGTTGCCTTCGACGAAGTTGTAGTGGCGGTAGCCAATGGACTCGTACACAAAGCGCGCGGGATTGTTCAGCGAGGTGCCCAGGTGCATGGCGTGCCCACCCAGCGCCTCGAAATCCTCCAGCGCCATGCGGCTGAGGATCGTGCTGACCCCCTTGCGGCGGTGTTCGATAGCCGTGATGACCCGGCCGAAGGTGCCGACTTCGCCCGTATCCAGCGGCGTGCCGTACCAGGTCGTCCCGACGATCTCGCCCCCCAAGAGCCCCACGAAGAACACATCCCGGGACACGCTGGCGAAGTCGCCCGCAACTACCCGACGGCAGTTGTGGTGCCAACTGCAGTTGGTGTACTCGGGATGGCGCACATACATGAAGGGCACAATGCGGTCGCCCCAGGAGCCACAGGGCGCCTCGAGGCGCTCGACCGTCATCATCTCCCCACTCTTCAGGCGCACGGAACTGCTGCTGGTGCTGGACATGGTTGCCTCCCGGAAGCGAGGATGCGAGGCCATTCCCCTTGACAGGCCGCGCCACCTGCGGCACGATAGTCGCCGCCATTCACAGGGGTCGGAGGATCACATGAGGGTCATCATCAGCGGCGGCCGCGCGGGCGCCAGACAGGCTGCCGAGCACGGCCGCGTCGCCATCGTTGTGGACGCCCTGCGCGCCAGCGCCACGACCGCGTCGCTGTTGCACTACGGCGCGAGCGAGATCATCGTCGTCGAGGATGTCGCCGCGGCCTTCGCCGAGCGTGACCGCCGGCCCGGGGCCTGGCTCGCCGGCGAGCGGGGCGGCCTACCTGTAGCTGGCTTCGACATGGGCAACAGCCCCCTGCAGGCCCCCGTGCCCGGCCTGCCCGAGACGCTGGTCTTCAGCTCCTCGAACATGTCGCGCTGCTGTGTGGGCGCTTCCTCGTGCCCGGCGGCGCTTCTCGGCACGCTGCCGACACTGACGGCCTGCGCGCAAGTGGCGCTGGCAGCCGCCGAGCGTCTGGGGACCGACATCCACATCGTCCCCGCCGGGTCGGCCCTGGACGAGAACAAGCTGGTGTTGGAGGACTACATCACGGCCGGGGCGCTGATCGAGAAGATGCGCGAGCTGGTCGCCGACGTCCGCCCCACCGAAGACGCCGCCTACGCCGCGCTGGCGATCCACGCCGAGGCCTTGGCGACAGGCTACGAGGCCGCTTTCAACGCCACGGACAATGGGACGTCACTGCGCGATGACCTGGGCCTGGGAGAGGATGTGTGCTTCGCGGCGAGGGTGGACGTGTTCCGCGAGGTGCCCTGCGTAACGCGGACCTACGACCTGCCCTCCGGCGGCGTCGCGGCCGTACTGGAGCAGGCCCGCTAGCCGTTGGAGCGCGGCTCTCCAGAGCCGCAGCCGTGCTGCCTTGCCAGTGCGGCTCTGGAGAGCCGCGCTCCTACCGCGTCCCCGCCATCCGCGCCTGGTAGCGCCGCCACATGGTGAGCTGCACCACCATGGCCGCTGCCATCATCACCGCGGCGGCGGCGTAGGGCGCGTGGAGGCTCAGCGCCTGACCCAGCCCGCCGCCCAGCAGTGGCCCGGCCACCGCCCCTGACCCCAACACCGCCTCATGCAGGCCGCTGCGCTTCCCCCGGTTCTCGTGTGTCCCGTCCAGGGCGTAGAACAGGCTGCTGGCGTACGTCACCCCCGAGCCTAACCCCGCCGCGACGAAGGCCACTCCGAACACGACCGGCTGCTGCGCCCACGCGGCCAGCACCATGGCGACGGTGCCGACAGCCTCGGCCAGTAGCAGCGTGGATAGGTTGTACTGCCAGCGGTGCTCCCGCCGGGTCAGCATGAACATCGAGAACAGGGCGGCGCTGAGCAGGAAGGTCAGGACTCCCAGCACCGGCGACGAGAAGCCCAGATGCGCGGAGAGCTGCGGGAACATGCTCATCACGACGCCCCGGGTGAACCAACTGGCGAAGTTCCCGAGCCACGCCATGTACAGGAAGAGCTGGGCGCGCTCCGGATTGAGCGGATGGGCCTCGGGCGGGGCCACATCCACCCGCGCATGGGTCGGCGTGCGCACCAGCAGCACGATGGCGCCATAGGTCAGCCCCGCCGGCAGCACGAAGGCCATCCACCAGTGCCAGTCCCACACCAACCCCGCCACCAGCGGCCCCAGCATGATCCCGGCGGTCCAGGACACGTTGAACAGGGCCATGGTGCGGTTCAGGTACTGGCGACTGCCCCCGGAGAACTCCGACAGCCACGCCTGCATCGGCGGCCACAGCAGCGATAGCGAGAAGCCCTGGAAGGGGATGAGCGCGAGCAGATGATACGGGCTGCGGGCCGCCAGCATCAGCAGCCAGGCGCTGGCGCAGACGCTGCATGCCAGGATCGTGGGCTTCTTGCGGCCCCACGCGTCGGATACGCTGCCCGCGAAGAGACAGCCGAGGGCATACGAGGCCGAGCCGAAGGTGCCCAGCAGCCCCGACTGCAGTGGCGAGGCGCCCAGGCGGATGGCGAACTGCTGGACGCCCAGACTGACGCACGCGACCGACAGGTCATTGATGAACGCGACCAGCATCAGCGGCATCTCGGGGGCGCGCAGCCGCTGCAGGCGGGCCGACAGCATCGAACTCATGGCTCAGGACAGCTTTCCGTGTGGGCCTGCAGGCGCGGGTAGGCCAGGTCCAGCAGGCGTTCCAGGTTCTCGACATCGGCGGCGTTGTACCGCAGCAGCAGGTCCAGCGCCTCGCTGCTCCCACGCCGGTACTGCTGCCACAGCACGATGGCGTCGTCGCCGGCCAGCCCGGCGATGTCCTCGTCGCGGGCCAGGCCCACCTCCCGCTCGATCTGCTTGAGGCCCCCCCGGTAGCCCAGCTTCGCCAGCATATACCGCAGGTCCACATGCAACTGGTCCCACGGCGCCCGGGGGAAGGCCCGCTTGAGGAACGGGACATCGAAGGTCGCGCCGTTGAAGGTCACCAGCAGCGCGTAGCGCTCCAGTTCCTCCGCGAAGTCCTCCAGATTCTCGCCGCGCACGAAGCTCTTCACCCGCATCCCGTCGTAGATGCCGATGACCGTGATCGCGTCGGCGTAGAACCCGCCATCGGTTTCGATGTCCAGGTAGCCGACCTTGCTGCGGAAGTGCTCGCAGGCGCGCCAGTGATCGCGCGCGGCCAGCATCTGCGCGAAGTAGCGGTGGTCGCCGCCCTGGAGACTGCCGATGGACTGACGGCAGTGGTCCTGCACCAGGCCCCACCGAGCCGCCGAGAAGGCCCCCGGCGTGCCGACATGGCCGAGCGCGTCGCCCCAGGAGCGGATGCCCCGCTCCCACAGCCGACGCTCGGTCGTGTAGCCGACGCCAGGGATGTGTACGAACGTCTTCTCAAGCACGGTGTGAAAGGCCAATGATGAATGGTGAGTGCGGAATGATGAATGGGAAGAGCGGCCTGATCGGCTTCGTCGCCTGGCGCTGGCGGTTCTCTAGGCGAGGACCTCGCGCAGCGCGTCACAGACTACCTGCGTGTCCTCGTCGCTGACGTCCAGGTGGGTCACAAAGCGGATGGTGTGGTCGTCGCGGGCCCCACAGGCGATGCCATGCCGGCCGAGGCGCTCGCACAGGGCGGGGGCTGTCATGTCGTCGCGCCACACCGCGAAGTAGATGATGTTGGTCTGCACGCTGGCCAGGTCAATCTCGATGCCGGGGCATGCCGCCAGCGCCTCGGCCATCTGCCGCGCGTGGGCGTGGTCCTGCGCCAGGCGCTCGATGTTGTGCTCCAGGGCGTACTTGCACCCGGCCGCGATGATGCCCGCCTGCCGCATGCCGCCCCCAAAGAGCTTCCGGGCTTCGCGGGCGCGCTGCACGACGTCGGCCGAGCCGCACACGATCGAGCCCGCCGGGGCGCCGAGGCCCTTGGAGCAGCAGAACGTGATGGTGTCGGCCGGCGCGGCCAGGTCTTTGGCCGGGACGCCCAGAGCCACCGCAGCGTTGAAGATCCGGGCCCCGTCAATGTGCACCGGCACCCCGTGGGCATGGGCGATGTCGGCCACAGCGGCCGTCTGCGCCGCCGTTAGGCACGTGCCGCCGCAGTTGTTGTGCGTGTTCTCCAGACACACCAGGCCGATGTCCTGGCGGTGCAGGTCCTTCTTGGCGGGCAAGAGCGCCGCGACCGTCTCGGGGGCGAGGACGCCGTAGTCGCCGGGGACGGGCCGAGCCAGCATCCCGCACACCGCCGCGAAGCCGCCCCGCTCGTAGTGGTAGATATGCGCCTTGTCGTGGCAGATCAGCTCCAGCCCCGGCCGCGACTGGGCGTAGATGGACACGAGGTTCCCCATCGTGCCCCCGCAAACCAGCAGGGCCGCCTCCTTCCCCAGCAGCGCGGCGCTCATCTCTTCGAGCGCGTTGACCGTCGGGTCCTCGCGGGCCACGTCATCGCCCAACTCCGCCTGGCCGATGGCCTCCCGCATCTCCGGGGAAGGCAGCGTCTTGGTATCACTGCGCAGGTCTATCATGGTGGCACCTTCATGCAAAAAGAGCCGAGAGCAAAGCTCACGGCTCTGTCAGATCGTGTGCAGAGGGCCCGCTATATCTTGCGGGGCCGGAGGCTCGCCGCGCGCTTGAGGCCCTGGCAGAGCTGGGTGACGACGAACGCCAGCACGTAGGCGACGATGACCAGGTAGCCCCACCGTACGCGGCGGGCGGTCACATTGATCGTCAGGGTCGGCTGGCTGGCCATGAGCTTGAAGGTCGCCGTGCGGCCTGAGAAGTCCACGCTGCTCCTCTTCCCCTCCGGCGTCACGGCCGGAGCGGGGCCCGCCTCGGGAGCGGGCGGAGGCGTCGCGCCGTCAGCGGCGGGCGGCGTCGCGCCGGGCGTCTCGACGGCGGGGGTCGGCGTGGGCGGCGTGCCCGTTGACGGCGCGGGCGGCGTCGCGCCGGGCGCGGCGGGTGCGGCCTCGGGGGCGGCGGCAGGCACCGGCGCAGCGGGTGCTGCCCCGGCGGCTGGCGCAGGCGGCTGCGCGGCCGCGGGAGCGCCGGCAGCCGGCATCTCCTGGGCCTCAGCCGGGCTCGTGAACAGCGGCGCCACCACAGCATGGGGCCGCGGCGCTGGCGCGCAGGCGCCCAGCCCAGCGGCAGGCTTGTCCGAGGAGGGCTTGCTCTCCCTGACCGTGGCGTCCGTCACCTGCCCCGGCATGACGACCTCGTAGACAAGCTGCGTCTCCGCTGCCTGGGCGGCAGTGCGGTCCGAATCATAGAGGTAGCCGAAGGAGACCTCTTCCTGCCACGTGTAGGTCGTGAACACCGACAGCGGGTTCTGGAAGACGTCGTCAGTCTCCAGATGGCCATTGACGGATTGGCTGTTGAGCGTCTGGGTGCGGTAGTCGCGGGCGTACGAGTACGTGGTGCCGCTGTCGCGGCGCCAGGTCCGGTCCCACGGCCGACCCGCCTGCACGTCGCCGACCCACTTGGCCACCTGGCCCCTGAAGTACGGGGAGGTCTCGACGCTGATGAGCCGTCGAGCGCTGCCATCGCGCTCGACCTGCAGCGACATATGGACCGAGCTGCTGTTGACCAACAGCGCAAAGGGGATGGCGGTGAAGAGCATCGTGGGCCGCAAGGCCCTCAAGAGCCCGCACAGGCGCCTCATTGGCCGCCCTCCGCCCCACGCGACGGCCGCCGCAGCCACAGCCACATCAGTAGCGCGCCGATCACCAGGTCAATGACAAACGTGACCGTCCGCGGCATCTCGAAGGCGAAGCCGAGGGCATAGAAGCGGACCGGCACCCAGTTCTCGATCAGCACGACGAGGACAATCAGGGCGATCAGGAGGGAGAGGAACGTGCGGATGTTCCAACGGAAGTCGCGGATCCAGCCGATGGAGTCGCCGAGGCCCCGCAGGAGCCCCCTGCGCTCACCCACGGGCTGCGCCGGGGCCGTTGGCTTGGCCGCAGGCGCCGCCTGCGGCTCAGCGGGCTTCGCGGGGGTCTTCGCCGGCGCCGGCGAGGGCGCGGGCCGACGCTCGGCCTTTACGGGCTCGTCGTCCAAGTCCAGGTCCAGGTCGTCGTCTTTCACGCATTGCCTCCGCGGGGGTTGAGGGGTCAGCGAAAGGCGTCGTAAGCCCCCGGAATCGCCCTCTCAGGGCACCTTGGCGATTATAGGCTAAGCCCCATGGCGAGTCAAGGAAGCGACCGACGTAGTGGACCGACGTAGTGCGGGCTTCCAGCCCGCCACAGGCCAACGCGGGCTGGAAGCCCGCACTACGCCCGCGGTTGGCCGCGCGCCCCCATGCGGCCAGGCAGGGGATGTGCTGAGCGACGTCGAACCAGAGCGCGAGAGGTCCCGCCATGATCCGTCCCATCGCTGCTCTCACGCTGTTGCTGGTGGCCTGGCCCGTGTGTGCCCAGACCGGACGAGCCTCCGCCCGGGCGCTCCCCGCCTCGCACCGCCCGTCCACGGCCGACAAGCACCAGGGCCACGATGCCGTGTCGCAGGAGGCCAGGCTGTCCAACGACACGATCACCTACGGCCTGCTCTACAACTCCTGCTGGGACCCATCCCACGGTCCCGGCGGCGCCGATGGGAGCGCCTACCTGGGGATGCCCCAGCCCTCATCAACGAACTGGTACCATGGCGGCTTTCTGCGGCTGAAGATCAGCGGAGACGACTTGGGCGTGGTGCGGCTGGGTGACTGGTGGGTGTCGGAGGAAGGGCCCCGCGCGGCGGTCAAGATGCACTTCGACCACCCCCGGGCCCATGTGCTCATCTCGGCCCTGCTCTACCCCGACGATGGCCGGCTGTTCGTGACCCTAGGCCTGAGCCCCAAGACGAAGATCACGGCCCTGGACCTGTCGCTCATCTGCTATCCCAGCTACTTTACGTACTGGAACAAGCGCAACGGCGACCGCAAGGCCCTGACCGCAACGCAGACATACCCACAGGCTGACGGGAAGAAGATCACCCTTGACCCCGCGGCCCAGTGGTGGACGGCGTTCACCGACACGATCTTCGACCCGGCCAGGGGCGAGGGCGATGGGGGCTGTGCGGTCGCGTTCGTGCCCGACCAGGTCAGCGGCGTCGAGATGGTCGCGGGCAGCTACGCCTGCACGATGGACCTGAAGGTCAAACCCGATACGCGGCAGATCCGCCTGTGCTTCTGGGACTTCAACAAGCGTCCCAACCAGGAGGCGCTGACGAGGCTGACCGCGGCCCTACCTGGGACGCTGGAGCAACTGCGGGCCCTCAACCCGCTCCCCCTGGCCGTCTCGAGCTTCGACATCGAGACCAAGGCCGCCGGGGCGCGCTCGCTCCTGGGCACGATCCCCGGCCGCCAGGCCCTCGAGCAGAAGCTGGCCGACCAGAGCGCCGAGCTGGCGCGCCTGCGTCAGGAACTGTTGAGCAACCAGAGCCCCGACCCCGCAGCAGCCGAGAAGGCCATCCAGGAGCAGATGGCGGCCTTCGAGCAGTTGCTGTGGGATGTGCGGTTCTTTGCGCTGATACACGGATAGCATAGCCGCTGGGCAAGGGCCGTCTGTAGGGCGGGGGCTCGTACCCCGCCCAGCTCGGCAG